>CALUVP010000088.1 GCA_944324215.1 Candidatus Gastranaerophilales bacterium
AGAGCTCAACATGTTGATTGTATAATAAAACCTGCTTTGAAAGAGGGAAAAATTATACTTTGTGACAGGCACACGGATTCAACTATAGCGTATCAAGGTTATGGAAGAAATCTTGATTTGGATAGAATAAATTATCTGAATAATATTGCAACAAGCGGGTTGAAACCTGATTTGACTATAGTTTTCGATATTGATGTAGAAACTTCTATGTCGAGAGTCGGTAAAAACAAAGACAGAATGGAATCTGCAGGTGTTGAGTTTTTTAATCGTGTAAGAGAAGGTTATTTAGAGATAGCAAAAAAAGAGCCTCAAAGAGTAAGGGTTATAGATTCTTCTGATACAATAGAAAATATACATAAAAAAGTTGTTGAGTTGGTTGAAAAACTATGAATATAGAAGAATTAGAACAAGAAATAGATAAAAATAAGCAGAATATAGATTTTGAAGCTTTAAAAAACGAACTTTCCAGCTTGGAGCAAAAGCTGCAGAGTCCTGAAGTTTGGGCAAATCAAAATCTTGCGTCAGAATTGGGGCAAAAAACTAGAGAAATAAAAGATGTTCTGGATATGTTTTCTCGCTGGAACTCTGTTATAGAGGATTCAAAAGCTGCTGTTGAGATTGGAGATGAAGAATTAATAAAAGAAAGCGAGCTTCAGTTAGAGCAGTTAAAACGGGAGCTTGATAAATATGAGTTTCAAAAAATGTTATCAGGCGAGTATGATGAAGCTGATGCCTTTTTGACAATTAATGCAGGAGCTGGCGGAACTGATGCTCAGGATTGGGCAAGTATGCTTTTAAGAATGTATACAAGATGGGCTGAATCAAAGGGATGGAAGGTTGAATTAATCGATAAATCTGATGGTGAAGAAGCCGGAATTAAGTCCGCAACGATTAAAATTACTGGTAAATATGCTTATGGATACGCAAAGGCTGAAAAAGGCGTGCATAGACTCGTAAGAATTTCACCTTTTAATGCGAACGGAAAAAGGCAAACAAGTTTTGCTTCTTGTGAAGTTTCTCCGATAATTCCTGATTACGAAAAAACAATTGTTATTCCATCGGAAGACATTGAAGTTGATACAATGCGCTCAGGTGGTGCAGGCGGGCAGAATGTAAACAAAGTAGAAACGGCAGTAAGAATTCTCCACAAACCAACAGGAATAGTTGTAAAGTGTCAGCAAGAAAGATCACAGCTACAAAACAAAGAAAATGCGATGCAGATGTTAGCTTCAAAGTTATTGGAATTAAGACAAATCGAGCATGAAAAGAAGCTTGCTGAACTTAAGGGTGAAAATTTTGATATAAATTTCGGCTCTCAAATCCGTTCTTATGTTTTCCATCCTTACAAAATGGTTAAGGATCATAGAACAGGCTTTGAAGTTGGTAATGTTGATACTGTTATGAACGGCGATTTGGATGGATTTATAGAAGAGTATTTAAGGAAAAACGCGTAAAATTATGCAATTTCTTTGAATAATTCTAAGAATCTAAGTGCTGGTTTTGATAGATATTTATCTTTTTTGTAGAATATTGCAAATTCTCTTTTGTAATTGTAGCCCTTTATTTTTCTGTAACATACATTCTCTTTTGGCGGAAAATATTTTAAAAACAGTTCCGGCAAAAAAGATGCTCCAAGTCCTTCATTAATAAGAGAATATATGGTTTCTGCGTTATGGCATTCTACGATTGATTTTGGCTCAAATCCGTTTTCTTCGCATAGATTTTTTAAATATCTGCTTAGAATTAATTGTTCGGGAAAAGTTATAAAATTCTTATCTTTAAATTTTTTTATATCAATTTCATCAGAATCCGTTTGTATGTTCCAATTCTTTGGGAAAACAAGATATAATGATTCATTACAGATGTGCTCGGCTTTGTAAATCGAGCTATCTGGGTTTTCCGTTCCGAGGTAAAAATCTATTTTGTCATCAATAAGCATTTGTTTTAGTAAAAAAGTCGGGTATTCTTCAATTTTTATGAAGCAATTTGGATACTCGTCATGAAGTTCCCTTAGAATTTTTGGCATAAAACAGTAACACCTGTGAGATGGAATTCCTATTACCATATATGTTTGGGATAAATTGGAAATATCTGACATTCTAATTTCCAATTCTCCGAATTCGGAGAGAATTTTTTTTGCTTTGCTTATAAAAATTTCTCCTGCGTAAGTCGGCTTTATCGGATTTCTTTCAAAGAGTTCTATTCCCAATTCTTCCTCAAGAAGTTTTATGCTTTTGCTTAAAGAGGGCTGAGATATAAATAATTTTTTAGCAGCGTTTGTGAAATTTCTTTCTTCTGCGACTGTTAACACTTGTTTAATTTGGTTTATGTTCATAATTCTATTATAGCAAAAATAATATAATAAAAGATTAAATTATAGCTTTTGGTTATAGTTCTTATAAATATTATGTATTATACATATAAATATGCTTATTTTATACTAAAGGAGCTAAGGGATTTAGAAGTGAAAAAGATAATATCGTTTTTTATATTAATAATATTTATAATGTTACCTGAAGCTATAGCAATAGAAGAAGTACAGGCACCTCAGGCTGTTAGTGTAAAAAAAGAAAAAAGAAGAGAAAAGAAGGCTGAAAAGAGCTTTCTCCTTGAGCCTTTTTGGGAAGATTATCACGATGAACTTTTGGACGGGTATATTCAAGAGGCTTTAGAAAATAATTTAAGCGTAAAAATTGCAGAGGATAGAATTAAGGAAAGCGAGGCAATCTTAGGTACGGTTAATGCTCAGCGCTTACCTCAATTGAGCATAAATCCAAGTGTTTATCCTTTTAGGACAATTTCTAGATGGACAGGAAATTTCGGCAGCGGAAATCTTCTGTATTTTCCTCTGTTATTGAACTGGGAGCTTGATATTTTTGGAAAAATATCAGATAGAGTTCAAGCTTCAAAGATGGGAGTAAAGATTAGCAAAGAGGATTTGGATATTGCAAAATTGTCTGTATCTTCTGAAATCGCTGCTTCTTACTTTAATATCATTCTTCAAGATAGCTTGATAAAGAATTATGAAGAGATTGTGTCAAATCTTGATGAGACGGTAAAATTGAAACGCCAATTGTATGACGGTGGGATTATTCCTTATGATAACTTGTATACAACAGAGTATGAACTTGTAGAGCAGAAAAATCAATTAAATAAGCTATTAAGACAGCGTGAAATAATGCTTCACCAGTTTGCCGTCCTAAGAGGAGTTTCTCCTGAAGGTGGTGGAGAAATTGAAAGGAACCCTATTGATACTTTGGAATTTCCTTTTGAGATAGGTACAAAAATTTCTTCCGATTTGATTTTCGCAAGACCCGATGTTTTACAGGCGGAATATGGGATAAAGAAAGTTTCATTTGATGTAAAAGCTGCAAGAAAAGCATTTTTACCTACAATAGATTTGAATGAAATGGTAGGTTTTGAAAGCTTAAGAGCAAGCAGATTATTTAATTGGGATAGCACAGTTTATCAACTTGGTGCCGGCTTAATGTTAGATTTGTATACCGGCGGGTATAAAATGTCATATCTAAAATACAATAAGGCTTTAGCGGTTGAGAAACTTCACCAGTATAACAATGTTTTATTGAATGCTTTTTGTGAAGCTGAAAATGCAATTTCGAGTTATAAGTCGGATTACAGATCATATAAGGATTTTAAGGATACAATAGACAAATCAAAACACTATTATAATGTAGCAAATATAAGATATTCAAACGGTACTGGAAATAAAATAGATGAGCTTGCAGCAAGAAGGCAGGTTTTGATTAATGAAAATTCTATGTATCAAGCAAAGATTAGTTCTCTTGTGGATACCGTAAATATATATAAATCTATGGGAGGCAAGAAAATAGAGTGAAAAGCTTTATAAAAATGGTTTTGAAATATTATTATACTGTAATTGTAATGGCTTTGTTCATTCTGATTATGGGTATAGTAACTATTTTAAAAACTCCGATAGATATATTTCCAGAGATTAATACTCCTGTAGTAACTGCGGTATGGACATATACGGGGATGCCGGCTAAGGATATAGAAAGAAGAATTGTAACTATTGCAGAAAGAGCTTACGCATCAAGCGTAAATGATATTGAACATATTGAATCTCAATCATTGTTAGGTGTCGGCGTAATAAGAGTGTTTTTACACCCTGGAGCTGATATAAATACAGGTATTACTCAAGTAAGTGCGACATCTCACGTTTGTATGAAGACAATGCCTACAGGTATTATGCCTCCTAATATTTTGAAATATACTCCGACTACTATTCCTGTTTTGCAAGTTGTAGTTTCTTCACTAAAGCTTCCTATTCAGAAGGTGACGGATTTGGCGCAAAACAATATTAAAGTACAATTAACCAAAGTTGAAGGAGCTCAAGTGCCGCTACCGATGGGCGGTAAGGTTCGTCAAATTATAGTAGATTTGGATATGCAAAAAATGGAAGCAAGGGGGCTTACTCCTGCTGATGTAACAAAAGCTGTTGCAGGGCAAAACGTCATTATTCCATCCGGTAACACTAAAATTGGGGGAATTGATTATCTTGTTTCTTTGAATAATGCAACTTCTACCGTAGAAGAGATGAATGATTTTCCTATTTATTCTCCAAAATCTAATCAAGTAGTTTATTTGTCCGATATCGGATATATTCATGACGGTAATGCTATTCAGACAAATATTGTAAGAAGGAATGGTGTTCCCGGCTCATTGATGACTGTGTATAAGTCTGGAAGAGTATCATCTCTAAAAGTTGTTGACGGAACCAAAAAACTTTTACCTATAGTTGCCAAAATAATTCCTGAAAGTGTAAAAATGCAGGTATTATTTGACCAATCAATATTCGTAAAAGCTTCAATCAGAGATGTAATTTTTTCAGGAACTTTAGCTGCGATTTTAACGGCATTGATGGTTTTAATCTTTTTGGGAAGTGTACGCTCAACCTTTATAATTGCAGCCTCAATTCCTCTTTCTGTTTTGTTTGCTGTAATTTTTTCATCGATTTCAGGTCAGACAATAAACATGATGTCCTTAAGCGGTTTGGGGTTGGCAATTGGTATGCTTGTTGATAATGCTACAGTTGTTATTGAAAATATTCTTAGAAACAAAGAGGTAATGAAATTTGCTTCGATTGAGGAAATTATTTATAAATCAACTTCGGAAGTTGCAGTTCCGACTCTCGTTTCAACACTTTCTATTTGTATGGTTTTTGCTCCGATATTCTTGATGGAGGGGGCTACTAAGTATTTGTTTATACCTCTTGCAATGTCTGTAATATTTTCTATGATAGGATCGTACCTTTTATCTAACACTCTTGTGCCGGTTCTTGTAGATAAATTGCTTAGAAAAAAAGAAGTTTTGGATACAAAATCGATTTTGTATAAAGTTAATAATTTTGTTAATGTTAATTTTGCAAAATTAAGGAAGGTGTATAAAAGATATTTAGTAAAATCGGTTTTAGAAAGACCTAAAAAAATAGGTGTGGTGTATGGATTAATAGTTCTCTCTGCAATACTTCTTATACCGTTTATCGGGCAAAATTTCTTCCCTGAAGTTGATGCTGGTCAGATAAGATTACACGTTTATGCTCCTCACGGTACAAGGATAGAAGAAACCGCAAGAGAGTTTTCAAGAATAGAAAATACTATAAGAAAAGTTATTCCTCAAAAAGAGCTTGATACAATATTGGATAATATAGGTTTACCGGCAAGCTCTTTGAACTTGGCGTTTATGGATAGTTCTCAAATAGGTGTGGGTGATGGAGAAATTCTTATAGCATTAAAAGAAAATCACAAACCTACAAAAGAATATGTTAAAAAATTGAGAAAAAAACTAAATGAAGAGTATCCTGATACGGTATTTTTCTTCCAGAATGCTGATATGGTAGGAAAGATTTTGAATTTTGGTCTGGCTTCTCCACTTGACGTCCAAATTCAGGGTAAAAATATTGTAGATAACTATAAATTAGCTGTAAAAATGCTTGAAGATATTAGAAAAATAAGAGGTGTAGCTGACGCTCATATTCATCAGATAACTGACGCTCCTGAATTAAAAATTGATGTTGATAAAGTTCGCGCATCAATGATGAATTTATCTCAAGAGACGGTTTCCAGAAATGTCTTAACAGCATTAACTTCAAGCGGACAGGTTGCACCTAATTACTGGGTAGATCCGGAAAATGGAGTTAACTATACTCTTGCTCTTCAAGTTCCTCAATACAATGTTGATACAGTTAAGAATGTAACAGATATTCCGGTATCTTACAGCAACAAGAAACCTGTAAGATTATCAAATGTTGCAACAGTAAGATCAGGAGTGACATCAAGTGTTGTTAACCACTATGATATTATGCCGGTTTTTGATATCTTGATGAATTTACAGGATAGAGATTTAGCAAGTGTTGCTACTGATGTAAATAAAGTGGTTAAAAAATATCAAAAAGAAGCTCCAAGAGGTACATTTATAAATATTCATGGTCAAGCAAAATCTATGAATTATGTATTTACTTCACTACTTTCAGGTCTAATGCTTGCATTAATTTTGGTATATTTATTAATTGTAGTAAATTTCCAGTCTTGGAGAAATCCTTTTATTATAATAACTCCTGTACCACTCGCACTATCAGGAATTTTGTGGATGTTGTTCGTATCTGATACAACATTTAGTGTTCAGGCACTTATGGGTTCAATAATGGCAGTAGGTGTATCTTGTGCAAACTCAATTTTGGTAGTTTCGTTTGCTACAGATAAGATGAAGGCCGGATATTCTTCTGTAAGAGCTGCAATACAAGCGGGTTATACAAGAATAAGACCTGTAATTATGACAGCTTCTGCCATGATTTTGGGTATGTTACCGATGGCCTTGGGAATAGGTGAAGGCGGAGAACAGAATGCTCCTATCGGAAGAACGGTAATCGGAGGCTTGGTATTTGCAACTTATGCAACACTTGTTATTGTTCCTATGTTGTTTGCAATTTTAAATAAAAATAAGAAATTTGAGGTAATAAATGATGAAAACTAGTCATAAAATAATTATTGCAGTTGTTGCGGTATTCTTCTTAATTGGAATAATTCCGAAAATTGTAAGATTTTTTGTAACTTCGATGAACGCAAAAGAAGCGCAGTATGTTGCAATAGTTGAAAAACCGCAAATTTCTGACGGTATTGATAATTTGGAGCTTTCAGGTGAGCTGAAACCTTATTTGCAGACGGAAATTTTTTCCAGAATAAACGGGCTTGTTAAAAACAGATATGTAGAACTAGGTCAAAAGGTTAAAAAAGGTCAAATTCTTGCAGAAATCGATACTCCTGATTTGGATGCAGAGGCTGCCAGTGCGAAATCTGCATTGATATCAGCAGAAAAAAGGTTAATGGAAACTAAATATCAATATGATTACGCTTCAAGAACTTACGAAAGGTATAAGAATTCTGCAAAAGATGGTGCAATTTCAACTCAAGATTTGGAATCTAAATATAATTCTTATAAAACTTCCGAAATGAATTGGCAGGGCGCAAAAGCTGATGTTGATAAGGCTAAAGAAGATTATAACAGATTACTTGCTCTTCAAGGTTATAAACAAGTAGTTGCACCGTTTGACGGGGTTATAAGCAAGTATAATATAGATGCAGGGGCAAATGTTGTGGCAGGCGGAAGCACCACAAGTACAAGTTTGTTTGAAATTCAACAGATAGATAAATTCAGAGCTACCATATTTGTACCGCAAAGCTATGTTAGATTTATCAAAGATAATCAGGAGGTTGATGTTTATATTCCTGAAAATCCTGCACAGAAGATTAAAGGAAAAATCTCGCAAATTTCAGGAAAATTAGATAACGTATCAAGAACTATGGAGGTTGCTTTAATTATTCCAAATGACAATAAATCAGGATTATATAGCGGTTTGTATGTTAAAACAAACCTGAATTTGAAAGAAAAGCAGAAATTAATCACAATTAATCCTTCTTGTCTCACAACATTATCAAGTCCGGATCAATATGTTGCTGAGGTTAACCCTGACGATTCTACCGTGCATTTTATAAGAGTAAAGCAGGGTAAAGATTTTGGTGACAGAATTGAAATTCTTGAAGGTTTGAAAGGTAATGAACTTCTTATTACAAATCTTACTGATGATTTGAAAGATGGGCAGAAGGTTAAATTTAAAAGTGAATAAGGTTTTATTTATGAACCAGTAAAGCCGTCAGTACTCTTTTTGTAATTATCTTTGATATATTGCTGGCGTTCACGAACTTTAATTAGAGTTTCCATATCCATTTGTTGAATTTTTCTTTTATATTGAATTTGTTTCAGTTCTTTTTCAAATTTTTCAGCATCTTTAGCTTCTTTTTCTTTAGATTTAGCTTGCTCTTTAGCTCTTTTGGCATCAAACTTAACTTCAGAAGGTGGTATCACTTCGTCTTCTTGCGCTAATCTATAACCAACAATTGATACAGGGAAGCTTGAACCGGATAAAGACTCTAATTTTGAATTTTCACCATTAACATCAATACTCCAAGTTCCTAAAAACTTTGGAACTTCGCCTGTGTAAGCGTAAGCGCATAAAATAATTCTATTTTCATTATTTGCATCAAATCCCATCGGATAAATATCCCAGCGCTTTTCATCAAAATCAACTCCGCCTGCCATTGCCCAATAATTTACGATAGCGTCCCTGATTTGAGGTAATTTCTTAGCTTCTTTGGTCTTAAAATCATATACCCACAAATCTGTTTTCCAAATCCCATCATGTCTATGCCCAACTTTTTCTTTTACAGCGAGTTTGGTATTATCGCTTGAAAAATCAATAGGAGTAAGGGTTCTGAATATGAATTTAGTGTCGATATCTTTAGAAGTCGAAATTAAAGGTTTTTCTTCTCTGTTTACTATGTTTGCTTTTTTTACTTTTTCAATATCAGAAAGAGAAGAATCCAAGTTTATTAAGAATAAATCACAAGAAGTGCAGTCAGATTGGGCATAATAATAAACAGCAGGGTAAACAAGCTTTGTGAAATCACCTGATACAATACCTTGAGCGTTTATTTGTCTGTCAAAATTTAATTTTCTGGGTAATGTAAGCTCAGGACTTCCCACGGGGTCATTGTATTTTACAAGCTTAAACTTCTTTTGAGGAATATAAACCATATTTTCATCTTTGGGCATATTGGCTTTATCCAAAATTTCATCATTTATTTCTTTTTTAGATTTTCCCCTTGATAATGCTTCATATTCTTCGACTGTCATATAGCCGGATTTTGGCATACGACTTTTCTCATATTTTTCTTTTTCGTCGACTTTATCAACTTCGTTCATATAAATAGTTTCAGCAACAATATGATCAGCTCTTTTTATAAAAGGATACTTCAATTGCTGAAAATGAACTTTCATAGCCATAAACATACCGGCTAAAGCTTCAAACATTAAACAAGTCCCTCTTTCATCGCTGTAACTGTCGCCTGAGTTCTTGATGTTACACAAAGCTTTTGTAGAATGCTATGAACGTGAGCTTTTGCAGTTGCTCTTGTAATCACAAGTTTATCAGCAATCTGCGGGTTAGAAAGCCCTTCAACCATAAGCTCCAATACGTCAAGTTCGCGCTCAGTAAGCCCATAAGAATTTGGAGATTTTTTGATTTCCGGAGTCGTAACTATTTGTTTTTGAGGTTTTTGCAGATTTGAAAAAACTAGTCTTGCAATATTCGGATCAATCCAGCCTACACCTTCGTATACTGCTTTTATTGCAGAAATTGTTTGTTCGGGAGTTGCACCTTTCATAATGTATCCGTCTGCCCCAGCCTTAAATGCTTCAAAAACATCATTCTCGCTGTCACGTGATGTGAAAATCAAAACTTTAACATCAGGATTAAAGTCTTTAATTCTTTGGGTAGCTTCTATTCCGTCGATATTCGGAAGTCCGATATCCATTAAGATTACGTCAGGATTTGTATCTCTTGCCGCCTTAATTCCATCCAAACCGCCTGCTGCTTCTGCGCATAATTCTATCCCCTCAGCCTTATCAAGAAGCATTGATAAGCCCATACGATACAATTCGTGATCTTCCACTAAAAGAACATTTATCATACTAAACTTTCCTTTTTAACTTTTGGTTCAAAACCTTTTGTTACTGTATCCGTAAGCAGAAAAGAAAATTCGCTCCCCTTGTTAAGAGTGCTCTCAAGCCAAATCTTACCTCCGTGAGATTCAATAATCTGGCGTGAAAGATATAGCCCCAGTCCTGTTCCTGTTGAACGCTTTTTGCTTGTTCCTTGTGAAAAACGCTGGAACATATTAGGAATGTCTTCTTGCGGTATTCCGCTGCCATTATCAGATACAGAAAATATTAAATCTTTTCCTTCATTTTTTAGTGTAATTAAAACTTTTCCGCCCTCTTGAGTGTAATTTATTGCATTTCCGCATAAATTACAAATAACACGCCTGATTTCGCTTCTATCTGCGTTAATTTCCAAGTCTTTGTTAGTACAATCTATACTGAAATTAATGTTTTTAGTTTGTGCAAGCGGTAAAAGCTCGTGATAAACCTGTTCGGTCAAATTGTAGATATTGAAATTTGTTTTAGCTAAAGTTAATTTTTCAGCCTCATACTTATAAACTTCTAATAAGGCGTTTACCAGACCAAGCAAATCCTCATTACTTTTTTGCATTGTAGCAAGAAGCATTCTTTGCTTTTCATCAAGCTCACCTAATGCTCCGTCTAAGAAGAATTTTAATGTTTGAATTGCTGCAAGAAGCGGTGTGCGCAAATCGTGAGTCAATGTTGCAATAAAATCATCCCTCAATTTATCAGACTTTTTCTGCTCAGTAACGTCACGAATTACCCCTACAAATCGCTTAAACTCATCATCAGGATTAATTCTTGCGAAGCTTATTTCTACAGGAGTTTCAACATTACTCAACGGATTTTTTATATGAAAATCTCTTAAAAGTAATTCGCTTTCATCAAGTTTATGCAATTCCTTTGAAATAAAAGTTTTTTTAGAGAATAGGTAATCATCAATAGATGTTGATATTATTTTGCTGCCTACAAGCCCTATAAGGTTTTCACAAGCAGGGTTAACTTGTTCGATGATACCGTCCTCGTTTATGATAATTATTCCGTCTGCACAATAATTGAAAATTCCTTCTAATTTTGCATTCGATTGTTTTAAATCTGCAGTTCTTTCTTCTACAATTTGTTCAAGATTGTGAGAATATTTTTCCAACTCTTTTTTAGCAACTTCAAGCTCGAAAATTTTCTTTCTAAGTTCGCTTAAAAGATAACTTCTCTCAATCCCGTTTTTGATATTCAAAATCAAATCGTCATTATCCCAAGGCTTTTCAATATACCTGTATAATCCGATTTCATTAATTGCCTTGATTGCGTTTTCCTTATCTGCATATCCTGTAAGCAAAATTTTGCTAACTTCCGGATACATCTTTTTTACTTCGCTCAAAAACTCAAGCCCATTCATCTCAGGCATTAAAAAGTCTGAGATGACTAAATCCGGGGTGTTTGTTTTTAGAAATTCGATTGCTTCTTTGGGGGTGTTAAAAAAATGCGCATCCGAAAAACCTTCAACTTTTAATAATGTTTTAAAAGCTGAGGTAACTATTTTTTCATCATCGACTACGACTATTTTCCCCATATCCATAATTTTATATTACCCCAAACAATACGTTTAGACAAATTATTAACAATTATGAATATTATGTTATAATCTAATGTGTGTTTTAAATTTTAAATAAGGAGAATTTATAAAATGGCAGAAGCAAAATTACTCGCAAGTATCCAAAGAACTGATACAGAACAATTACAAATTTCGATTTCTGAATATAGAGGAAAAAGTTATTTTAATTTAAGAATTTTCTATACAACAGATGATGGTGCTACTTGGCTTCCGACAAAAAAGGGTGTTACTTTTGCTCCTGATCAATTAGATATTTTATCTGAAGCAATCGAAGAAGCTAAAAAAGAATTTATGACTGAGGAGTAGGGTAATACTTTGGTTGGTATTAATCTGTTTTGAGGTTTTATTATGAACGATATGCAAGATGAATTTATAGCAACAGTTTCACACGAATTGAGAACCCCTCTTACTAGTATAAGGGGGTTTTCTCAAACTTTGCTTAATTCTTGGGATAAGATTGATGATAGTAATAAAAAGAAATTTATAAAAATCATAGAGGACCAGTCGAACAGGCTTATTCATCTTGTAGAAAATGTGCTTTCAGTGTCTAAAATGAACGCAGGAGAAGATGTTTTAAAAAAAATTGATGTTAATAATGTCATAAAACAAATTATCCCAATGTTCATTGAACAGTATAAGACGAGAAATTTTAAATTGAATTTGTCACCTAATTTACCTCCTTCGAGGCTTGATGAAGGCAAATTCCAACAGATAATGACAAATTTGATAGATAATGCGGCTAAGTATTCTGTAAACGGAAAAACTGTAACGATAGTTACTGATTTGGAAGAAAATTTTATTGTTATAAAAGTTAAAGATGAGGGAGTTGGAATAAAAAAAGAAGATTACGGAAAGGTTTTTAAGAAATTTTCGCGTCTTGAAAACCATCTGACAAGTACAACACAAGGAAACGGGCTTGGACTTTATATTACAAAGCAGCTTGTTGAAAAAATGAATGGTGAAGTGGGCTTTAAAAGTGAAGAAGGTTTAGGGACAACTTTTTGGATAAAGGTTCCTATATATAACCAAGAGGAGGCTTTAAGATGCTCTCGCTTGTCCTGATTATTGATAAGAGAAAAGAACTTTCAACAAAATATAAAAAGTGTCTCGAAGATGAACAGACTACTGTTATTAATGCAAGAAATCTTAAAGACGCAATTGAATTTGTTAGACAAAATGAACCGGATTTGATTATTGTATCAGACAGTATAGAAGAAGATTTGGCGTCTTTTTGCGAAAAGGTACGCTCTTTAACTTACAATACGAGACCTACAATTGTCGGCCTTTCAAAGTCTGCTGATATAAATGATAGAATAAGGGTTTTAGG
>CALUVP010000089.1 GCA_944324215.1 Candidatus Gastranaerophilales bacterium
CACCATCTAATACCGAAATAAAAGGAATTATCGGTGTTGAAAAGCAATTAACCTCAATGATTAATGATCCCACAAGTGAAGTGAACACATTAAACGAAGCAGGAATTGTAACAGTATTCAATTCTTATGGTACTGGTTTTAAGACTTGGGGAAACCGTTCTGCTGCTTATCCTACTTCAACAAATGTTACTAATTTTATAAACATAAGAAGGACAGCAGACATTCTTCATGAATCTGTTGAATATTCTATGTTGCAGTTTATTGATTACCCTATCGACAACGGCTTGATTGAATCCATAACTGAAACTGTTAATTCGTTTATCCGAACACTTATCGGCAGAGGTGCATTAATAGATGGGAAATGTACATATAACGCAGATAAAAACCCTGTTACAGAAATTGCAAACGGTCACATTTTATTTGATGTGGAATTTATGCCTCCTGTTCCTGCCGAACGTATTACTTTTGAAAGTTTTATTGATATAGAACTTTTAAAATCTTTGGGGGCATAGATGAGAGCAGATGTCGATAAAAGAGGGAATCTTGTTGTGTCTTGCGAAGAATATGACTTGTGTCGCAGCTGTAAGAATTGCAAGAAATGCCCTTTAATACAAGCTCTAAGTCAAGAAATAGTAATACTTCATTATTCAACAATCGGTGTCGGAGAATGTGGTCTTTACATAAAAGGAAGAAAAAATGAGTAAAATTAAAATCAACAAATTAACAAACGCCAATGTATATATGAATGGTGTGAATTTATTGGGCAGAGCCGAAGAAGTCCAACTTCCTCAAATAAAACACAAGATGGCAGAGCATAAAGCTCTTGGTATGGTTGGCTCGGCTGAATTCTTTTCAGGCATTGATAAATTAGAATGCAAAATTAAATGGAATGCACTTTATCCTGAAGTTTTACTAGCTGCTGCAAATCCTTTTACATCTACTCTAATTCAAGTCAGAGCATCATTAGAAACCTACAATTCAACAGGCAGAACGGAAGAAGTTCCGGCTACGGCAATTTTAATCGGAACTTTTAAAGAATTTCCGTTAGGTACAATTAAACCACACGAAAACGCAGAGTACGAAACAACAATGTCTGTAACTTATGCAAAATTAATTGTAAATAAGGTTGAGTTGTTTGAAATTGATGTTCTTCAAAATATCTACAAAGTAAATGTAGTGGATATGTTATCTACATTTAAGAAAAATATTGGCGGTTAGTAAAAATTAAATAGTATTTAAAAACCATTTAAACATTGATTATAAGGAGAAAAATATGTCAAAAGAAATTAAATTATCAGATGGAAAACTTGCAGTTATAAAAGACGGCAAAGGTTTGGATTTATTGAACGCTCAAAAGAAAGCAAAAACATCTGATGAAATTCCATACGCACTAATTGCAGAATTAACAGAAATCGACGGAAATTATTTAGTTTATGAAGACATACTTGAATTACCGATTGAGGATGTAATTTTACTTCAAGAAGCAATCGGGGGAAAGTTGCAATCCAAGGCGAGTGCATAATTCATTTATCTAAAACAACAGGGTGGTCGTATTCGGATATTTGCAATATGCCACTTGATGTTTTGGAGTATTGGATAACACAAGCTATCAATTATACAAACAAATACCATAGCGAAATCGAGGAAAGTTTAAACCAATGTTAGAAAATGAAATGAAAATATCATTGACTTTGGTTGCCTTTGATAAAATGTCAAAGGTTCTTCGTGATGCTGTGCATAAATCAAACGAGGAATTTGCAAAACTCCAAAACAAAATTCGACAAATCTCCGAAATGTTGGATAAACTCGGAGCGAATATGGTTAAACTCGGTGCAGGATTAACAGCAGCAGGTGGAGGACTTGCATATAAATTGGGTATTCCTCAAGCTATCCCGGAAGCGTTTGCTTTGGAACATCAACTTCGAGAATTAGGAAACGTCGGTCAATTATCCTCTGAACAACTAAAAGAAATGGATGAGAGATTAGGTTCAATCTCAAGGCATACAAACCAATTCAGAAGTGAAATTGCAGAAGGTTTAAATGTTCTTGTCGCATCAGGTATTGCTCCTGAAAAAGCACTAGACTATATGAATGTAATAGGAAGAACTGCAACAGCAGCACAAGCTGAAATTGTAGATATTTCAAAAACTGCGTTTGCTGTTACGGATAACTTAAAAGTCAATGTTGATGATTTGGCTAAAACAATGGATATTTTAGCTCAAGCCGGAAAAGAAGGAAGATTTGAGTTAAAAGATATGTCTGCCGCCTTTCCAAGTTTGACAGCAGGAGCAAGTATGCTCGGAATGAGAGGAGTTCCTGCTGTTTCTCAACTTGGTGCTGCTTTACAAGTTGCAATGAAAGGTGCAGGAAGTGCTGCTGAGGCTGCGACAAACTTTGAAAGTTTCTTGCAAGCGATAACTTCTCCGATGGCTGTTAACAGATTTAAAGAACTGTACGGAGTGGATTTACCACAATTTCTAAATAATGCAATAGCTCAATCAAAAGATCCGATTGAAGAAATTGTTGTATTAATTAACCAATTAACAGGCGGAGACGTGTTCAAAGTTTCCGAAATCTTTAGGAATAAAACAGACTTAAACTTCTTAAAACCTATGATGCAAAACCTTGATGAGTATCGAAGAATTAAAGCATCTGCTCTTGGTGCAGATGGCATTATGGATGAAGACTTTAACCACATGATGGAAACTACAAACGAGCAATTCAAACTCTTAAAAATTAATATGAAAGAGCTTGTTTTCCCTCATTTGCATAAACCCATAGAAAAAATTAATCAATTACTCACAGCAATCAATAAAAATCCATTATTACAAAAAGGAATATTTACGACAATAATCGGAACGATAGGAGCAGGAGTTGTATTAACCACTCTTGGAACTGCAACAATTCTTGTCGGTAAACTTGTCAAAGGATATGGAGCATTTTTGAGTGTGGCAAGAGATTTAACTCCTGTTTTGATACAGAACGGAATTAAACTGTTGAATTTTATCGGTTTAAATTCTACCGCTCACAACCTGACCTTTGGTTACAAAATCAAACAGAGTGGCGATAAGTTAGGACTTGCCTCTGCTTTTAGTCTTAAAGGCGGTTTGATGGCAGATATTAGAAGAATAGACAATAATCTGCGAGCAGGAATAATTACAAGTTTTAAAGAACTTCCAAGCAATATTTCAAAAGCAACGATTGCTCTTAAAAATTGGACAGTAACTTCAATAAAATCAATCCCAACAAATATTATGCTTGGATTAAACGGAATAAAAACAGCCTTTTTAGGTTTGCCGAGTATGATATCAAGAGCAATAATCGCTTTTAGAGCATTTTCCGTTACACTTCTGACTTCGCCTCTTGGTTGGATAGCTCTTGCAATTGGTGCTGTAGCACTTGTAATTTACAAATATTGGAAACCGATTACAGCATTTTTTAAAGGCATGTGGCAGGGATTAAAAGAAGGTTTGCAACCTTTGATGCCTGTGTTTAAACAATTAGGTACAGCTTTAAGTCCAATACTAAAACCAATTCAGCAACTGTGGAATTGGATTAAAAAATTATTTAAACCGGTAAATGATGTCGGTGGAGCAGCCGAAAATATGGGTGTAAAATTCGGTCGTGCTATTGCCTCCGTATTAGTAATGGTTACAAAGTTTATTGCCAAACTTGTTGAATGTGGTATAAAAATTCCGATAATGATAGCTAAAGGTATTCTATCAGGAGTAGGCAAAGTAACTGAAGCAATAAAAAAAGTTACTCAAAGCATAAGAGACCATTTGCCTCATTCTCCGGCTAAAACAGGACCTTTAAAAGATTTACATAGAGTAAAAATTATTGAAACTGTTGCAACAAACATTAAAGAAACTCCTCTTAAACAAAGAGTTTCTCGTATCCTTAACTCAACATTAGAATTATTTAATTCAAAATACAATGTTTTTAAAAAATTTTTACATCCCAATACAATACAACCAATAAAACATATATTAGAATTTTCAACACAAAATCCGGTAAAAAATTTAGTTTCACAAAATGTTATAAATAATCAATTTTATCAAAATAATAAGCAACCTAAAATTCAATTGTTAAAAGAACATATAGTTCAAAAAACAATGGTTACTACTAGAGAAAATATTCTTACAAAATCTGTAGGTACGTTTAATACATCTTTGTTTAAAAATTTACCGGAAGTTTTTGCCAATTCAATGAAAAATCTTGCAAAATTCGCAAAATCTGATATTACCTATAACATTACAAAATCAAACTCCGTAAAAAATAAATCATTACAAAACCAAGTAAAAAAGAATGTTTTAAATTCTACGCCATCTTTAAATATAGAATACAAACCTTCAATTGCCATTAATTATACCGGAGAGGCAAAACCAACACAAATAAAGCAAGATTTTGAATATTTAATAAAAAAACATAAAAATGAAATATTAACCCTTGTTCGAAAAGAACAAGAACGTCTGTATAGATTAGCATATTAAAGAAGGCTATATGTTTGCACAACTTGGAAATATACAATTTGAACTTATAACATATTTTAACGGAATAAAAGAAAGTTCCTCATATAACTATGCTCAACATGAACGTATAAATCAAAAACCTCTCTTGCAGTTTCTTGGAGAAAATTTGAATGCTATTGATATTAAGTTAAATTTCCATTCATCCTTTTGTAACCCAAAAGAAGAAATGGATAAACTTAAAAACGTTGCAACTCTTGGAAGTCCGTTGCAGTTTATAAAAGGAAACGGCGAATATGCCGGAGTGTTTGTTATTTCATCCATTGAATCTTCGACAGAACAAACATCAAGCGAGGGCGATATATTATCAATTCAAGTTGAATTAAAGCTACTTGAATATACAGGTAAAATCCCGGAAGAAAAAGAACAAGAAGGAGGTCTTAAAACCAAATGACCGAATTCTACAACTACATTACAAAAGACAATGATAGATGGGATTTAATTGCATATAAATTCTATAACGATTCAACAAAATACGAGCTTCTTATCAAAGCAAACCCCGATATTCCAATTACTCCAGTTTTAGAATCAGGGATTAAATTAAAAATACCTGTCTTGGAAGAAAAAGAAACAATTAGTTTTATAACCCCACCATGGAAAAAATAAAACTAACAAACATTGCACATTTAAAATTAAATAATTACTGTAAAGGTACAATATCTAATTTGTAACCCAATGGTACAAGAATTTTTAACAATGTATCGACTTGTGGAGCAGTCTTAGAACGTTCTAACCTCGCAATATATTCTTGCTTTATATTGCATTTTTTAGCAAATTCTGCTTGAGTTAAGCCTAATTCTTTTCTGATATTAATTAGTTTACCCATTAACTCAACTTTTAAGTCTATTTCTGCTAATTCTTCAGGTGTTAATTCAAGGGACTCTTTAAAAGTTGACCAATCAGCACTATGTTTAATATTTTGCTTATCCATTTTATAAGTTCCTTTCATTGTAATCGTTCATAAGTCTAATGGCTTTTTCGATTTCTCTTCTTGGAGTTTTTTGTGTTTTTTTCACAAAATGATTTAGAATAATGTATCGGTTTTCTTTTTTGTAAAAGAAGAAAAATCTATCTCGAAGAGGTCTAAGTTCAAATAACTGTGCTTCACATTCTATATGGTCAATGTATGGATGTCCGATTTCTGTTCCATGATTTTCTAACATCTCCATATATTCTGTAATCTTATTAAGTTTTATTCTTGCATCTTTTGACTTAACTGATTTGATTTTTAATTCCCAAATATATTCTTGAGATTCGCTATAACCATTTTCGTCTTGCCAAAATGAGATTTTGTATTTTTCAGCCATTATTTTTACCTACCTATATTATAACTAATTAGTTATTAAGTTTCAACCCTATATTAAGAAAGATTATACTATGCTACAACCCACATTTAAACTTGAATACAATAAAAAAGATATTACAAAAGATATCTCTGACTATGTTTTAAATATCAATTATACTGATTTTGAACATGGTCAGAGTGATGAAGTTGAAATTATATTTGAAGATTCTCAAAAACTATGGCAAGATGCTTGGATTCCAAGTAAAGGCGATAATATACGATTGTACATTGGATATGTCGGAGAAAAACTTTTAAACTGCGGAGTTTTTGAAATTGATGAAATGGAATTTTCAACTCCACCGGATGTTCTTATAGTAAAAGCAATAGCAACCGGTATTACAAAGTCTTTAAGACAAAATAATTCCGTTGCTTATGAAAATAAAAATCTTAAGCAAATTGCAAATGAAATTGCAAAAAAACACAATTTAACTCTAGTTGGCGAGATAGATGATATCAGAGTTGAGAGAATAACCCAAAATAAACAGAGGGATTTAACTTTTTTGAAAACTCTTGCCGAACAATACGGGTATATTTTCAAAATTACAGATAATCAACTTGTATTTTATAAAACACAAAAACTGATTGATGCAAAATCAGCAAAAATTATTAACCGAAGTGAATGTTCAAGAATTAATTTAAGAGAAAAAACATCTCAAAATTATAAAGCTGTAACGGTCAGCTATCATAATCCTAAAACAGGCAAAACCATAACTGCAACAGCTAAAAATGAAAACTGTGTAAAAGGTGACACTTTGAAATTATCGCAAAGGGTTGAAAATAAACAACAAGCCTTAATAAAAGCAAAAGCTGCACTTTCAAGAGGTAATCATACTATTGAAGGTTCAATTGATATGAT
>CALUVP010000090.1 GCA_944324215.1 Candidatus Gastranaerophilales bacterium
ACTTGTGTAAGATTTTTGTTTATGTGAAAATGTTTATAGCTGGTAATAACAGTAAATCGTAGTAGTAAAAATATAAAGGGAACTAGAAAAATGGCAAGAAAAACTCCATTAGAAAAGATCAGAAATATTGGTATTGCTGCTCATATTGACGCAGGTAAGACCACTACAACTGAACGTATCCTGTTTTATACAGGAAAAACTCATAAGTTAGGTGAAGTACACGATGGTGCTGCTGTAACTGACTTTATGGAACAAGAAAGAGAAAGAGGTATTACAATTCAGTCAGCTGCCGTAACAGCTGAATGGAAAGGACACCAGATTAATATTATCGATACCCCTGGTCACGTTGATTTTACGATTGAAGTAGAACGTTCTTTGCGTGTATTAGATGGTGTAGTTGCTGTATTCTGTGCGGTAGGTGGTGTTCAATCACAATCAGAAACTGTATGGAGACAGGCTAACAGATATGAAGTACCTCGTATGGTATTCGTTAACAAAATGGACAGAACTGGTGCAGATTTCTACAGAGTTGTTGACCAAATTAAGAACAGATTAGGTGCAAATGCAGTTCCTATCCAACTTCCTATCGGTGCAGAAGATAAATTTACAGGTTTGATTGACTTGATGACAATGAAAGCTGAAATTTATACAAACGATTTGGGAACAGATATAAGAGAAGAAGATGTTCCTGCAGATATGCTGGAAAAGGCAAAAGAATACAGAGAAGCAATGGTAGAAGCAATTGCAGCTGAAGACGATGCTTTGATGGAAAAATTCTTTGAAGATCCTGAATCAATAACTGTAGAAGAATTAAAAGCTGGCTTAAGAAAAGCTGTTTGTGAAAACAAAATTGTTCCAGTATGCTGTGGTACAGCATTCAAGAACAAAGGTGTTCAATTATTGTTAAACAACGTAGTTGATTATATGCCATCACCTGTAGATGTAAAAGCTATTGAAGGTGAATTGGAAGATGGTACAAAGACAGAAAGACATTCTTCTGATTCAGAACCTTTCTCAGCATTAGCATTTAAGGTAATGACAGACCCATTTGTCGGTCGTTTAACTTTCTTAAGAGTATATTCAGGTGTAATTACATCTGGTTCTTATGTATTGAATGCTACAAACGGTAAAAAAGAACGTATTTCAAGATTGGTACGTATGTATGCTGATCAGAGACTTGAAGAAAATGAAGTGTACGCAGGTGATATATGTGCAGCAGTTGGTTTGAAAGATACAACAACAGGTGATACATTGTGTGATGAAAAAGCTCCAATTATTTTGGAAAGAATGACATTCCCAGAACCTGTTATTTCAGTAGCAATCGAACCTAAAACAAAGGCTGACCAAGATAAAATGGGTATAGCTCTACAGAAACTTGCTGAAGAAGATCCTTCTTTCAGAGTTAAATCTGATTCAGAAACAGGTCAAACAATTATTTCAGGTATGGGTGAACTTCACCTTGATATTATTGTTGACCGAATGTTAAGAGAATTCAAAGTAGAAGCTAATATCGGTAAACCTCAAGTTGCTTACAGAGAAACGATTAGAGGAAATGCTGATCAGGATTCTAAATTTGTTCGTCAATCAGGTGGTAAAGGTCAGTATGGTCACGTTAAGATTAAAATCTCTCCAGCTGAAGAAAATGCAGGATTTGTATTTGAAAACAAAATTGTTGGTGGTGCTATTCCTAAGGAATACATTGAACCAGCAAGAAAAGGTATGGAAGAGGCTCTTGAAGGTGGTATCTTAGCAGGTTATCCGATGATCGACGTAAAAGTTGAACTTTATGATGGTTCATATCACGAAGTTGACTCTTCAGAAATGGCATTCAAAATTGCAGGGTCTATGGCAATCAAAGATGGTACAAAGAAAGCTCAACCATGCATTCTTGAACCAATGATGAAGGTTGAAATTGAAATTCCAGATGAATTTACCGGAACAATCATTGGTGATATTTCAAGAAGAAGAGGTCGTGTTGAAGGTCAAGAACCTGTAGGTAATACTGGAAATGTTATTGTAAGAGCTACAGTTCCTCTTGCTAATATGTTCGGTTATGCTACTGATTTGAGATCTAATACTCAAGGTCGTGGTACATTCTCTATGGAATTCCAAAAATACGAACAAGTTCCAGCTAATATTGAAAAAGAAATTATCGAAAAGGCTGGTTCTAGCAAGTAAGATAAATACTTTTAAAATCATAGATACGGGCGATTATTTATATAATCGCCCGTATTTTTTCGCTTTTGTTTTATAATAAATATATGGATATTTTTGTTATAGAAATAGTTGATGCAGATAATGTGCATATGGAACTTTTGAAAGAGTTTCAGAAGAAGGAAATTTCTAATCAAAAAAAATGGAATGAGCATTGCTTTTCTTATTTGATGGTGGATAGAATTTTAAGAGATTTTTACCATATTGAAAATAGAGAAATCGTCTTTAATGGTAAAAAACCTTTTCTTAAGAGGCGAGAGAAATTTTTTAGCATAAGTCATAGTAATGATTTTGTAGCGTTGGCTTTTTCAGATTATGATTGTGGAATAGATATAGAAAAAATTAAAATTAGAGAATTCGAGGAAATCTCTAAAAGAATGGGATTTGAGTGTAATACTCTGGAAGATTTCTACGACGCATGGACAAAGTATGAGGCTGAATATAAGTTGGGAAAACCAGCTCAGAAGTTTAAGAAATTTCATTTTGAAGAATATATAATAACTGCTGCGAGTGTAAATATTCAAGAAGAGTTTGAAATTTATATTCAAAGCGGAGAAGTTTTTCCTAACGCAAACGCTTGATATTATTAAAGTTTTTAGTTTTTATGCCGATAATCTATGTGTAAGAACAAGAGGCATAAAATGGCAAGAATTATAGAATCAATCGACGGTGGCAGAAGAATTATCAAAATGTCAGTAGATGATGTTTTGTCTGTTGTACAAGATTATCAAAGAATTGTACCGCGCTTTTCAACAGCTGAAGATGCAAGAAATTATCTGAGTGATACAGTTATTTACATTCCTGAAGAGGGTTAATTCTAGAAGAAATCTGATGTTGACAAATCCGCAAGAGCATTTTTAGCTTCTTCAAAAGAAGGATCTTGTTCGAGAACTTCCATGTAAAGTTCTTTAGCCTTATCTCTATTATTATTTTCGTACAAAAGAGCAAGATTATACTTAGCTTGAATTAATTCAGGATTGTATAATATTGCTTTTTTAAATGCTTCTTCTGCATTTTTAAAATCGTGCTGAGCGGCATACATTAGCCCAACTCTGTATAAACCAGAAGGGTTTTTATCATCAAACTTCAATAAGTCTGTAAGAGCTTTCTTTTCTTCAAAAAAGTTTCCCAATTGATGGTGAGCTTCTGAAAGTAATAATAGGTATTTTGCTTTATATTCATTTTGCTTGTCATATTCAATTGCTTTATTTACGGCTTCTACACAGGAGGTGAAGTTTTTTTGTATGTAGTTATTGTTCGCAACATTATAATAAATTTCAGGATTGATAGCATTATACTGTGCTGCATTTTTTAAATTTTCATATGACTCATCAAACTTACCTTGCTCAGTCATATCTATCGCCCATTTAATGTACAATTCGCATAGTAATAAATTTACCGTTTTAGCCTCTCTTTGTGTTGCTTTATCTAATAGTAGTATATATTTTTCGAGTGCTTTTGTGAATTTTTTTTGCTGGATATAAGCATCAGCTAATTCTAATGTTACATCAAATCCGTTTTGAGACATCATTGCCAAATCTTCTAGAATTTCTATGCCGGTGCCTACTCGATTTAATTTGATATTAAATGTCGCAATATCATTTCTTACTTTAAATTTGTCAGAACCTTGTACATCTAATAGCTTTTCTGAATATTCAATGGCTTTTTCATAATCATCAGATTCAACATATAACTCTACTAAAGTATCATATATCCACAATAAAGTTTTAGCATCTGTCACGAAAGTTAGCATATAAAGAAGTGTTTCTATTGCGACAGGATAGTTTTTTATTTTTATATATAACTCTGTTAATTTTCTGTTAGTATCTATATCATTTGGATAAATACCTAAACGCCTTTTATATGCCTCAAACGCTGCAGGATAGTCATGAACTTCTTCATTTAGTTCTGCTAAGATTGATTGAACGTCAGCTATGTCTTCATCTAAGTCAAGAAGATCAGAAAGAATTTCGTAAGCACTAATTGCAGAATATAGTTGGTCGGTGTTTTTGTATAATTTAGCCAATGTTCTTACAATATCCTTGTCGTTCTTGCTATGCTCAAAGAGATATTCATACTCCTTTATTGCTTTGCTAAGAATTTGTTTTTTTATGTAACAATCTCCTAATACTTTTCTAGTATCGGTATTATTTGGTTTTTTCTTCAAGATAATCAAGCATTGTTTTATTGCTTGATTATATTTTCGATCTTCATAATATGCTTTAGCTAAATATACTCTCACATCAATATGGCTAGGAACTCTATCCAGATATTTGGTTGCTAAAAGTTGAACAAGAGAATATTCTTTTTTGTCAAAAAGTACTTCTACCTGATCAAGAATATTTTTTGTTGACAGTTGTAGTTCATCTCCCTTTTTTGAACTACCTTGAAATAATATTATTGAATACAGTACATATATTGCTGCAATTGCAATTATAAAAGCTGTTATAATAATAATGATATTAGACTCAGTCATTTAACTCTCTCTTCAGTATAATATTTATTATACATTATATATTCTAAAAATAAAAGTTTTACTAAAAAGAGTTTACTTTCATAACTTTTTTGTTAAATAATATATGTTATGAAAACGAAATTTATGTTATCAATAATATTATTGTTTATAGCTTCATCAATTGCTGTTGCAGATGATGGATGGGAAGATTTCAGTGGTATAGATAGAGCTTGGGATGGTCAAAAATCTATAACAAATAAAGAATTTGAGCAAGCAATTGACACATTGGAAGGAAATAAAAAGAAGAAAGAAGCAAAAAAGCGAAAAAAACTTATAAAAAAAGTTGGAGGTGGGGGAACAAGCTTGCATTCGGACTTGAATCCTGACAACAATATAAATGATATAACACCTTTGAGCAAAAATGAGGAAGGTTTGTTATTAAATGTTCCGGTGAATTTAGTTGTGGACGGTAAAATATTGGAAAAAGGTTTTTATAAGATTTTGTCAGAAAAGGATGATAATAATGAAATTTACTTATTGTTTTATCAGGCGCATACTTTACTGGGTAAAGTTCGCGCTAATAAAACAGAAGATGATTATGATGAGGAAACAATAGATTTTGTGAATTTGTTGCCATATAATGACAAATTTGTAAAACTTATATTCGGTTCATTAGAATTCAACGCTTATGCTTATTTAAGGTATGAATCATAGGTTTTATATTTTAATAATTTGTAACAAATAATTGATAATTGCAATCTTGAAAAAGTATGATATGATTAGTATAGGTTAATCAAGAATTATTAGTATTACTATAAAGATTGTAATGGAATAATATAAACATAGGATTTAAAATACTAATTAATTGTTGTATAGTTTAAGATGAGAGAAGCAATTTAATAGTTAGAAGTATATATGAAAATGCGCAATTATATGAAGAAAAAAGAACAATTAGTTGAGGCTCAATGTTTAACGGCAGATGAGTTGATAGCGAGGATAGGTCGTCGTCAGAGAAAACGATCTTTTAAAGCTGTTCTAGTCCCTTTATTGTTGTTAGGTATTGTTATACCATCTGTTTCCGCAGTAATGTCGTTTTGCAATATCAGCACAGTAGAAGAAGGGAATGGTAGTCTTTTATCGATGGCGCCTGCTCCTGTAGCAGCAACGACGGTGAAGAAAGATTTGATATCAATTCCTACTGGTACAGTGAAAGCGAACCCGTTTTTACCGTATAGAGAAATTACTAACAGTAACAATGTAAAGGATGTTCCGAAGTATGATTTGGTGGAACCTCCGGAATTTGTAACTGAGGGCTCTGAGGCTGCGCGAATTATGGATACAGTGGTATCTGGAATTTTGTACGATAAGTATAGTCCTTCAGCTATATTGAATATTGAAGGTAATGATTATTTAGTAAAAAAGGGTGATGTTGTAAATAATTATAAGATTCTTAATATCATGCAGGATAGTGTAACAGTAATGCTGGGTAAAAACACTTATAAAGCAGGTATAGGTGAGATTTTAACGGAAGGGTCTATAAATTATAATGACGTTTCAAACTTAAACAAAAAATTCGGAGGGAAAAAGTGATGAGAAGTAATCATATAAAAAGATTTTTGTCAGCAGCGTTGTTATTAACGTTTATGGCACCTTCTGGGCTTTCGCAGGCCTCAATTTGTCAAGCATATGAGTCATATACAGATGCAATGGTTTTAGCTGGTGATGTAAAATTGACAGATAAAAATGAGTCAATAACTCTTTCGTTGCGAGATTCAGATGTAAAGCAAGTTTTGAGAATGTTTGCAGATAAGGCTGGTATGAATGTTGTATTCCATTCTTCAGTAAGTGGGAAAGTAACATTAGACTTAGTTAATATGCCTATAAATGATGCGTTTGCTTTAGTATTACAGGTTGCAGGTTTAAACTACTATACTCAGAATAATACATTGATAGTAATAGCAAAGAACAATGCCGATAATGCAGCATTTTCAAAACAAGAAATGTTAGTATTTCCTGTAAAGTATGTTAATGCTGCGAAGATTGCAGATTTTTTGAATAGAAATGTATTTGGTATGAAAAAGGCAGGTTTATCTAGTGTAGATGCTGCTACTGTAAACACAGCAACAAATGAATTGATAGTTTTCGGAATGAAATCTGATGCTGCAATTGTAGAAAAAGTTATAGCACAGCTAGACAGAGAGCCTTTAAACAAGACTTTTGTGGTAAATCATACAACACCTGCAGAGATGGCAAATATGATTTGTGATATGTTGTTGCCATCAAGAGGTTCTTCTGGCTCTGGTGGTGGTGGTGGAACACCATCTATTATACCTCCTACTCCTGGGGTTGGAACCGGCGGTGCTGCAGGTATTGTAACTGGTGGTGCTGCAAGCAGTTCCGAAGACGAATTGAAGTTAGGAGAAGGTGTTGTTGCTTGTACGGTTGCAACTTCAACGGCTGCTACTGCTACAGCTTCTCCGTTTGATGTTCAAAATCTCTCTATTTCATACTTCCCTCAAAGAGGTACAATAACTCTTATGGGTGGTTCTGAAGCGCAATTAGAAATGATAGAGCGTTTTATAAAAGAAAATGATATAAAGCAGCAACAAGCGTATTTAGAAGTTTCGATAATAGAACTCAATGAAGAGGGTAGTAAAGAGTTTAACAATACTTGGAACATAGATTCTAAAAATTGGATTTTCAGTTTCTCTTCCGACAAAACATCTATTGGTAGAACTTCTGGTCAGGGTGGGCGTTATGTAACAGTTCCAGGTCCTGACGGTAAGGATATAATTGTTCCAAAAAGCAGTAATGCATACATTTCTTGGCAGTTGAATTATTTGATACAAAATACTAAAGGTAGAGTTTTAGCAAATCCGAAGTTATTGATTACAAGTGGTCAAGAATCTGTTATTGATTTAACGCAGGATTATGTAGAAAAAGTAACTTCAGAATTTCTATCATCAACAGCTAGTGGTTCTGGCGCAAGTGGTTCGGTTCAAAGAACTTATACCATAGGAAAAGATCAGGGTATAAAGATATCTTTAACCCCGTTTATTTCACCAGAGGGTTATGTAACAATGAATATTAAGCCTAACTATGCAACCGTTGCACGTGAGGTAACTACTCCAACAGAGGTTGCTGGTGAAACAGATTTACAGGCTACATTATTAAGCAGAAGAAATCTCGATTTGAAAAATATAAGAATTAAAGATGGTGAAACTTTAGTAATTGGTGGTTTGATACAGGAAGATGATCAGAAGGTTGTAAAGAAGATTCCTATATTAGGTGATTTACCGATTATTGGAGTTGCTTTCAGATCTTCAGATACAACTAAGAAAAAATCAGAGCTTGTAATAATGTTAACTCCAAGAATAATAAATGATGATGAAGGTGCTGTAGCTGATACATTATAAGAACGATATGTCTAATCAACTGGAAAAATTAAAACATAGTATAAAAAAAGAGTATTTAAATATTTTCGAATTAAACCTGATGAAATCATCAGGTTTTATTCCAGTAGATAAAAGGCAATCTGCGTTTTATGTGATTTTAAATAAGGATTCAAGCGCAAATAAAGTTCAAATAGCGAATATAATAAAGAATAAGTTTCAAGATCTAACTCCGCAATTTATTCAGCTTTCACCTTCTGATTTCGAAGAAGTTTTTGATAGTGTAGTAAAGGTTGATACTCCAGATGTAATTGAATCCAGTGATAATGAAGGTACGCAAATTCAACAAAATGAGCCTACAGCAGAGGAAATTTTAGTTTCGATAGGTTGGTTGACTCAAGACCAGTTAAATGAATGTGTGGGGATTGCAAGAGAACGTAATATCCCCTTGGATTCTGTGTTGTATGAAAAAGAGTATCTTACATATGAACGTATTGCGTCGTATTTGAAGAAAAAATATGGGTGTGATATAGTTTCACGCGCACAGATAAAAGTAGATAAATCTATTTTAAAAAAATTACCGGATGATATAGTAGAGAAAAAACAGGTTGTCATAATGTCAATGGAAGGTAACAAACTAGGTGTTGCCATGGTTAATCCAGATGACAAATATACTATACGTGAAATATCTTTATCCACCGGTCGTTCACTGAACGTATATTGTATACCGTCTTTTGAATTTGAAAAATATTTAAAGGAATATTTTATAGATAGAAAATCTGCTCAAGCTGTAAAAGAGACAGAGAGAATAATACAGAGCATTGAAGAAGAAGCTGCGGAGTATAATAATGAAGAATCATTGTGGACTCAGGTAGAAAAAGAACTTCAGGATGCAAGTGGTAATGTAGCAAAGTTTGTTTATAAAATTATAACAGACGCAATTGATGCAAAAGCATCTGATATTCACATAGAGCCAAGAATTGGATATTATGTAGTAAGAACACGTTCTGACGGTATATTGAAGAAAGTTCTAGAAATTCCAGGAAGTATAGAACAGGCGGTAATAACCAGATTTAAGGTATTGGCGCGCATGAATATTGCGGAGCATAGAAGACCACAGGACGGAACTTTTTCAATAAAATACAATGATAGAATGTATGATTTTCGTATCAATACCTTGCCTGTATCCGGAAAAGAAAAAGTTGTAATTCGTATTTTAGCGCCGGCAGTAAGCTTAAAAGCTGCTGGAGATAAGATGATCATTCCTGGCGCAGAAGAAACTGATATACAAAAAATTCACGATATGGTACAGTGTCCGAACGGTATAATTTTGACTTCAGGTCCTACTGGTTCAGGTAAAACAACTACTTTGTATACAATATTGAAATCTTTAAATAAAGAAGATGTAAATATAACAACAATTGAGGACCCAATAGAAATAAAATTAGAGGGTATAAATCAGTCTCAGGTAAATCCAAAAGCTGATATTACATTTGCTTCTTGTATGAGAGCGATATTAAGACAAGACCCTGATATTATATTGATAGGTGAAATACGTGACTTTGAAACATTGGAAGTTGCGATATCAGCAGCTTTGACAGGTCACTTGGTTTTAAGTACTGTTCACACCAATTCAGCCGCGGCTACTGTTACTCGTTTAATAGAAATGGGTGCTAAGGATTATTTAGTATCTTCTACTTTAACTGGCGTAATTGCTCAACGTCTTGTAAGAAAATTGTGCGATAAGTGCAAGGAAGAATATTTTCCAACAGAAGAAGAGGTAAAACATATTTCAACTAATCCTGAAGTACAACAACAACTATTGAAAACTAAGTTATATAGAAAAAAAGGCTGTAAGGATTGTGGTTATTTAGGTTATACAGGGCGTTTGGGAATATATGAGGTTATGCCAATAACCAGAGAAATAAAAAAACTGATAGCTCAGGGAGCTCACGATATAGAAATTGAAGAAACTGCAGTTGCTGCAGGTATGAAAACACTTAAGACTTCTTGCTTAAATCATATTGTTAGTGGTATTACTACAACAAGTGAGTTTATAAGAGTTTTGGGTTATGCGAGTGATTAGTAGAATTTAAAAAGAGGTTTAATATGCCAATATACAGTTATACAGCACTAAAGCAAGGCAAGGAAATTGTTAAGGGAGAAATAACAGCATCTAACTTAAAGGATGCAAGAGATGTTATTCGTAAAATGGGTTTAGTTCCTACAAAAATAAATGAATTTGTGGATTCAAAAGCTAAAAAGGCTTCTCAGCTTTCTTCGTTGTCATTAAGTGAAAAAATAGATTTTATATCAACTTTGCAAATATTGCTTACATCCGGTATTCCGGCTGTAGAGTCATTGATGTTTATGGAGCAAGAAGCAGCAAAGAAAAAGATTAGAGATATGTCAAAAATATTAAAAACTCAAATTATGGGTGGTTCAACTTTTGCTGATACAATGGCAAGATACCCTCAGGTTTTTGGGTACATATTTATTGGTCTGATCAAAGCTGGTGAAGAATCCGGTGAACTTGAAAAAACGCTTGATCGTATAAAAGAGTTATTAACAAAACAAGCAAATATTAAAGGGAAAGTTATTGGAACACTTATGTATCCAATGTTTGTAGTTGTGTTAGCATTTTTTATTGTCATATTGATGTTAACTTTTGTTTTCCCAGCTTTCAAGGATATGTTTGCTCAACAAGAAAAAGCTCTTCCTTTTATAACAGCAATGATGATAGAAGCCGGAGATTATTTGCAAACATACTGGTTTACAATTCCGATTTTTATTATAGCATTTGTAGCGTTTTGTTTTTTGATGGTAAATTGGCAACCAGCAAGAAGCTTTCTGGATAAACTTGTTTTAAAGATTCCTCTAATCAATAATTTGATAATCTATTCAAATTATTCAAACTTTTTATCTGTATTAAGTGTTTCATATGACGCAGGTATTCCTGTTGTAGATTGTTTGCATTTAGCTGTAATTACGCTAACAAATTCAGTTTTAAAAAATAAAATGAGTGGTGCTATTGTTAAAGTACAACAAGGTTTGCAAGTCTCTCAAGCATTTAAAGCGACCAATATAGTTCCAAGAATGCTCTTGTTTATGATCGCAACAGGTGAACAATCTGGTCGTTTGGGCGAAATGCTTGAAAAGGGTGTGAATTTCCTTGATAGAACATTGGATGCTATTGTTGATACTATGACAAAGATGATAGAACCTATAATGCTTTTGGTAATAGGTAGTATTGTACTTGTGATGGCTTTAGCGCTTTATTTGCCATTGTTCCAGTCATATATGCAATAACTATTGGAGAAAAGGTAAATGGAAAATAATGAGATACTTGAATTAACGACTTCTGCTTGGAGAGAAAAAGTTTATATAGAGACAGCTGAATATATTATAAGAGGGTATGTGTTTATGCCCAAAATAGGTAAAAAAAGCCGGTTATTGTCAGAGATACTTAATACAAACAAGCACTTCATAGCAGTCAAAAATTGTACGATAGAATCTAAGTTAGTTCCTCAAAAAGAATTGGAATCGCATGATTTTTTGCAAGTAAATTTGTCAACTATACTATTGATGAGACCATTATATGAAGACTAAAATTTATGTAATAACAGGTGCTACCTCCGGTATTGGTGAAGCTTTAGTAGAAAGACTTTCAAAGGATAATATCGTTTATGCAGGTTACAGGAATGAAGAGAAGGCTGACAAAATAAAGGCGATTTCTTCGAATATTTATCCTTTTTATATAGATTATGCAAAACCTGAAACGATTAAAGCTGCTGCTGATTATATAAAATCAAATTGTACAAAGATTGATACACTTGTAAATATTGCGGGCTGCGTAGTTGCCGGCCCTGTCGAAAAGATTGCGATGACTGAAATAAGACGTCAGTTTGATGTTAATGTTTTTGGGCATTTGGAATTTACAAAAGATTTAATGGACAATTTGGAGGGAGCTAAAATAATTAACGTAAGCTCTATGGCAAGTTTTGGAATTTTTCCGTTTATATCTCCTTATTGTGCATCAAAAAGATGTTTGGATATGTTTTTTAACTCATTATTAATAGAAAATAAAAAAGATTTAAAAATTGTATCTATAAAACCAGGCGTAATCGCGACTCCACTTTGGGGCAAATCTGTAGATGAAAATTCTAAATATCTTGAAAAGTGTCAAGGATATGAAAAAGAAATGCAGTTTTTGATGAATAACGCAATGAAAAATGAGAAAAAAGGACTTTCTGTAGATAGGGTTGTTGATGTAATTTTGAAGGCTGAAAAGGCAAAAAATCCAAAATTATCTTATACTGTAGGGAAAGATGCAAAATTTGCAGAATTTATTTCTAGATTGCCGCAAGGATTTGTGAATAATCTTATTAAACTTGGTTTATGCTTCCGAATGAAGAAGAACTAGACCGTAAGGACAAAAAAAAGACCTTGTAAAAACCAAGGCCTGTCCGTTTAAATAAGAAGAGAGAGCTTTATGTTTTTTTTAAAAAGCATAAAAAAATAATTTGCTACCTTGGTGTCAATTTTTTTACAAAACTTTACAAATTTGGGTTGACGAAAAATAAATAATGAACAAAAAAAAATATTTTTCGTTATACTAATATAGAGGTTACGAAAATGGAAAATAAGTGTTCAAAATACGAAGGATTATTTATTTTTACAGATGAAGAAACTTTAGCCAAGCATCTTCAAGAATGTGAAGAATGCCGTAAAGAACAAGAAAAAATGGATAGAGTTTCGGATTTGATCGAAGAAGTAAAAGATCACTATCGTTCAAAATCAAGAAAGAAACCTATATTAAAAATAGCTTGTGCTTTTATGCTTCTCTTATTTTCAACAGCATCAATCAGTGTTATCGAAAATTATGATAAAATGGTTGATACTATAGAGTATGGAGATACATTATCAGCAGAGGAATTAGGTTTTCCTGTTGATTCATATGGTCTCATAGTGGTGGGTGAATGAATTTTAACGAAATAATTAAAACAAACAAAAACAATATAAAAAGTATAATAAGATTAATTACCAAAAGTGATAATGAGGATTTAGAACAAGAGGTATATATAAA
>CALUVP010000091.1 GCA_944324215.1 Candidatus Gastranaerophilales bacterium
CAAAAGTAGGTCAGCCTTATGTTGCTAATGCAAAGGTTGAAGGTACTATCATTAAGAATGATAAAGCAAAGAAAATTATCGTTTTCAAACAAAGACCTAAAAAAGGTTACAGAAAAAAACAAGGTCACAGACAAGGCTTTGCAAGAGTAATGATTAATAAAATCAGAACTACGGCTTCAAAAGCTAAAGCAGAAGGAGCAGAAACAGCTGAAGCATAGTTATCCGACCCTTTGCTTTAAAAGAGGCGGGTAGAGTTGATGAGTAAATATGCTTATATCAACTGAATAAAAGTATAAAAAAGGAGAAATAAAATGGCACATAAGAAAGGTATGGGATCCACCCGTAACGGCCGTGATTCGGAAGCAAAGCGATTAGGCGTTAAAAAGTTCGGTGGTGAAGTAGTTAAAGCAGGTAATATACTTGTACGCCAGAGAGGTACTAAAATTCATCCTGGTAATAACGTAGGTATTGGTTCTGACGATACTTTGTTTGCTCTAATAGATGGGCAAGTCAAGTTTGAGCCACATAGACGTGACAGAAAACAAGTAAGTGTTTACGCTGTTTAATTTTAAAACTAGTAAAAAAAGCTTCCCCAAATAGGGGAAGCTTTTTTTATGTGAATAGCAAAAAAAAATTTTAGGGGTTTTAAAAGATATAGAAAGGGGTAAATGTATGAATATAGATAATATATCAACAATATCCAGCAAGGGTAATTTTGCAAATAGATTAAAAAATGTGAAAAGTTTAAATGTTCCATTAAAAGATGGTAAAACAGCTCGATTTACTACAGCAGATAATTATTTGGAATGTCTTGTTACAAAAGGTGATAATATTGTTGAAGGTTATGGTAAATATTCCTCTAAAGGAATTACTTCTAAGGATATTTGGGGTTCATATGAAAAATTTCAATCGCATATAAAAGATGGAATTGATTTTTTTAAGGAATTTACAAAGGCGATTTTATCATAAGTTTGGCTAAAAAATTTTGTTTAAAGAAGAGTTTTTTAAAAATGGATTTTGCACTACTGCAAGTGTTGTCTGTGGTTGTTGAATTAATATAAATTATCTGCAGTCGTTTTTATAATTTTCATAAGTCTCCAATAAATTGTTGTAATCAATATTACTTTTTTTCCTAAAAATGTACAGGCGTTCCTTCGTTTCAACTATGTCTAAAAATTTTTCTATTATGTGATAGTGGGGTCTTTCAGGATAATCATGAAACATGATTATGACATCTTGTTTTATTTCCATAATTGACTTTAAAACGCAAGCTACACGAAATCTTCCATCTATTAAAATTAAATCGATATTATAAGGATTATTTTCGAAAACTTTACAAGAGTATTTATAATACTCGCTAATTTTACTATTATCAACCGGAAAACCCCATTCTTTTGTTTTACCAATATCAATATGTATAAATGAAAGCTTATTTCCATCTATTGAGTTTCTGATTATTTTCCAAGAAGACAAATATTTTATCCAATTATAATCAGATTCAACTGAAATAATGCGTTTGATATTTGGGTAAGATAAAGCCAAAAATGTTGAACCTCCGGAACCAAATTCAAGGTAATATTTAGAATTGTTTAAATATTTTTTCAAAACTTCAATTTCATCGTTATTTAAAGCATTTGGATAGAATTTGGGCGCATCGTCTTGACAGTAAATCTGGTACAACATAAGATTCTGTATTTGGTTGTGCTGATCTAAGACCTGCTTTTCCAGCTCAGAAATTCTTTTTTTAGTGTTAATATAATCCTCTTTTGTTAAAAATTTTATTATAGAATTTTTAATTTTTTGTTTTACTTTTTTCATTTTATTTTCCGAGCATTACCATTAAAACTGAAATATCAGCCGGCTTTACACCGCCAATTCTGGAAGCTTGTGCCAAGTTTTGCGGGCGAATTTTTTCCAGTTTTTCTCTGGTTTCTGTTGAGATGTGCTTAATTTGAGAATAATCAATATTTGCAGGGATTCTGTATTTTTCAAGTTTTTCAGCAGTTTCTACTTGCTGTTCCTGACGTTTGATGTAGCCGTCGTATTTAATCAAAACTTCTGCTTCATCTGCCACATCTTCTCTTATGTTTTTTGAAGTTTCATCAAGCTCTCTAAGTACATCATAAGTAATGTTAGGACGCTTTAGTAATTCTGCCATCCTCATTCCGCGGTCAATATGTTCACCGTGCTTTGCTAAAACTTCATTTACTTCATCTGTTGCAGAAAGTTTAGTGTCCTTAAGTCTTTGAATTTCTTTTTGAATGTTTTCTTGCTTATCCAAAAATCTCTGATATTGAGCATCATCAATTAAACCAATCTTATGTCCGATTTCAGTTAATCTTTCATCTGCGTTATCTTGTCTTAAAAGAAGTCTGTATTCTGAGCGCGAAGTTAGCATTCTATAAGGCTCTTGTATATCTTTAGTAACCAAATCGTCAATTAAAGTTCCAATATAAGACGAAGCTCTTGAAAGCTCTAAAGGTTCAGAATTATTCAGGTAATTAACTGAATTAATGCCCGCAATTAAACCTTGAGCCGCAGCTTCTTCATACCCGCTTGTTCCGTTAATCTGTCCTGCAAAGAAAAGTCCTTCTATATCTTTTGACATCAAAGAATGTTTTGTTTGAACTGCAGGAACGTAATCGTATTCTACTGCGTAAGCCGGTTTAATGATATGAGCATTTTCTAAACCCGGAAGAGAACGGAGCATTTCTACTTGAACGCAAGCCGGAAGACTTGTTGAAAAGCCTTGAATGTAAACTTCATAAGTATTTAAACCTTCTGGTTCTATAAAAATATGGTGAGAAGGGTTTGAGGCAAATCTCACGATTTTATCTTCAATCGAAGGACAGTATCTTGGACCTACTCCTTGAATTAAACCTTGATACATAGGTGATTTATCGAGGTTTGCACGAATTATGGAATGTGTTTCTTCATTTGTCCTTGTTAAATAGCAAGGAACTTGTTCTCTAATTGGACGGTTCGGCTTGAAGGAGTAAAAACTTAATTTATCATCTCCGGGTTGAATTTCCATTTTAGAATAATCAATAGTTCTTTTATCTACTCTTGCGGGAGTTCCTGTCTTAAGCTTCTTTGTTATAATTCCGTGTTCTCTAAGAGAGGCTGAAAGTCCTATTGCAGCTCTTTCTCCGAGTCTGCCGCCTGAATAAGCTTGTAAGCCCACATACATTTTCCCTTCAAGAGAAGTTCCTGTAGTTAGAATTATTGCACGACAAGAGTATTCAAGTCCGTATTCATCAATTGCGCCGATAATTTTTTTATCTTTTACTTTGATATCAGTAATACAGGTCTGTTTAACCCAGATATTGTCTGTATTTTCTAAGATATGACGCATATAATTTGTGTATTCTTTTTTGTCCGATTGAGCTCTTAATGCTCTCACGGCAGGACCTTTTGATGAATTTAAAGTTTTCATCTGGATATAAGTTGCATCGGCAACTTCTCCCATAACTCCTCCGAGTGCGTCAATTTCTCTTACTAAAGTTGATTTTGCAGGCCCGCCAATTGCAGGGTTACAAGGCTGAAGCGCAATATTATCAACATTAAGGGTACATAATAAAACATTACATCCCAATCTTGCTGCACTCAAAGCTGCTTCACAACCTGCGTGACCTGCACCTACTACTATTACATCAAATTTGTTGTTTAGATAATCTCGGCTATTCATAAATAAATTATATAACAAAAAGACGCGGGTAAAGGGAAAATATAAATACTTTAATTTCTATTGTATAATTTTTTTATGAAATACTTTCGTTCATTAATCGCGATATTTTGTTTTGGAATTTTTGGATTAGGATCGGTTTTGCTTAATTTTATTCTTTTTCCGTTTATTAAAAATAACAAAATATTGTGCTCTGACATTATTCATTGTGTATGGAAATTTTTCTTATATCTAATGATGTTTTTGGGTTTATTTAGGCTTGATATTAAGAATCTGAATGAAATTCATAATAAAGTTATTGTTGCAACGCATCCGAGTTTTGTAGATATAGTTATTCTGATAGGCTTAATTCCTCGAACTACTTGTGTGGTTAAAAAAGAATTAGCTCAAAATCCGATTTTAAAAAATATTATAGGAAGTATTTTTATTACAAATGATGTTGATATAGAAGAATTAAAAAACGATACCAAGAAAATGCTTGATTTGGGTTTTAATTTTGTTGTGTTCCCGACAGGAAGAAGACACAGAAAAGACGAGCATTTGAAGATAAAAAAAGGTGCTGCTTCCGTTGCTCTAAACGCAGGAAAAAACATTGTTCCTATTCAAATTTCAAATGACAGAGATTTTTTGTATATAAATGAACCGTTTTATGCGGTAAGTGACAGATGTGTAACGTTTTCTCTAAGAGAAATGCCGGAAATTGATATAAGTAAATTTGCCGATGATACGGAAATTGGGGCTAAACACAAAATTACTAAACAAATTGAGAAATATTTGTATGATTTGTGATATAATGTCGGTATGAGTATAAAAGAAGAAATAAAAAATTTGATTATTGAATCATTAGCGTTGGAAGAGATTACACCGGAAGATATTAAAGATGATGAGCCTTTATTTAATGAGGGTTTAGGGCTTGATTCTATTGATGCGCTTGAACTTGGTATGGCAATTAAGCGCAAATATAATATTAAGATGGAAGAAGATAAGGACGTGAATAAAAAATATTTTTATTCGGTAAATACGTTAAGTGATTTTGTGGAGTCAAAAATTAATGGCTGAGAAGTTCACAAAAGAGCAAATCTTAGAGGAATTAAAAAAAATTCTGATAGAAGAGCTTGAAATAGATGAAAAAGATATTACGCTTGAAGCTAATTTGTTTCAGGATTTAGATTTGGACAGTATTGATGCGGTTGATATTGCTGTCAGAATGCAAAAGTTTACCGACAAAAAACTTTCACCTGCAGAATTTAAGAAAATTCAAACCGTTAACGACGTTGTGGAAGCCGTTTATGCACTTCTGGGCTAGGGGTAATGCTCTGCGACTTATAAAGGCAGTGGCGCCGTTTATCGGCATGTTTGTGATAATAGGCATATTCCATTTTACGGATTTTGTTTTGCTAAAATTCTATCCGCCCGTTATGAATTTTTGTCTGTTTTTTATCTTTTTTTCTTCACTTTTTCAGGAGAGAACTGTTATTCAAAAAATTGCTTTAGCAAGTGATCCTAATTCTAATGAAAATGTGATGAAATATACAAGAAATTTGACTTATATTTGGGCTGTTTTTACTTTTTTAAATTTTCTTGTATCAGTTGCAACCGTATTTATGTCAGAGAGAATTTGGGCTCTGTATAACGGCTTAATCTCTTATATTCTTGTTGGGTTGGTTTTTATTATAGAATATATAGTAAGAATAAATTTTATGAGGAAGCATGGATAAGTTTGATGAGATTTTAGATAAGTTTTTTAAAACAGGAGAAATTTTCTTTAGAACTGGAGGCACGGTTTCTGAGGGTAAATTTGTTCGGGCGGAACTTTCTAAAATGCAGGTTGAAATGCAAGATATGAAAGATGAGCTGGGACTTGATGATAGCTATAAATTTATATCCACAACGACACCAAATCATAGGTGGGGATTTACTTTTCAGCTTTTATATCCGGCTTTTATCGGCGGAGAAATCCAACATAAGAGGGTTAATTATCCAGAGGATATTAATGTAGAAAATTCTGTTCTTGTTACTACCCCTTCTTTTTTAGAAGCTATGAGAAAATATGGTGATTTACCTAAGATTAACCCCAAAGTTATTATGTCTGCAGGGGCTAAATTGGAGGATAAGACTTTTGAATTTGCAAAGAGCATTTCTGATAGGGTAATTGAGATTTACGGAAGCTCCGAAAGCGGAAGTATTGCTTGGAGAGAAGATTATAAATCCGCAAGAATGAAGCTCTTTCGCGGGATGAAAGTTCTTGAAAATACAGAAGATTATACAAAAATTCATTCTGATTATTCTTCTTGTAACCCTGTAATTCTTGAAGATAGAATACATGTTTATGATAGTGGTGAAATTGAGTTTCTTGAAAGACGAGGAAGAGTTTTAAAAGTTCAGGAAAAAAGACTTATGTCGTCTGATGTGGAAGAAGAGATTAACAAGCTTGAGTTTGTAAGTGAATCATATTGTCTTGAGCATGATAGAAAGCTTGCGGCTTTGTGCGTATTGACGGAAGATGGTAAAAAGTTTTTGCTTGAAAACGATAAATTGACGCTTGTTAAAAAACTAAAATCTCAGTTAGTCGACAAATTTGAAATTATTCCTCAAAGATGGAAATTTTTTGATGAAATTCCGAGAAAAGAAACCGGAAAATTTGATAAAGAGAGGATAAAAGAATTATTCAGCATGAATCTTTCTTTGCCTATGATACTTTCAAGAAATGTCAGCGGAGATGAGGCTGTGTTTAGGATTACATTTTTGAAAAACAGCAACTTTTTTAAAGGTCATTTTGAAGGTATGCCTATTCTTCCAGGAGTTGTACAGTTATTTTATGCCAATTGGTTTATAAAGCTTGCGTTTGGAATTGACTGTTCTTTGGGGCAGATTAGGAGGGTAAAGTTTTCCAATATAATTCAACCGAATGTTGTTGTTAATTTGGAGCTGAAAAAAACTTCAAATAGAGTAAGCTATAAGTATTATAATGATGAAAAGACTTTTTCTGCGGGTATTTTACCTTTGGAAAGTTTTTTGTAGGATATTTTGATGAAAAAAGTTATTACAGAATTAAAAATAAAAGTTCCGTTTTATGATTTAGATCCGATGAATATTGTCTGGCATGGGAATTATGTTAAGTATTTAGAGGAGGCAAGGTGCGACTTTTTCTCTAAACTCGGATATGATTATATGCAAATGTACGCAGATGGTGTAATGTATCCTATAGCTAAGATGGATTTCAAATTTATAAAGTCGGCGAAATTCGGTGATGATTTGACTGTTCGCTGTACTCTTAATGAACTTGAACCTGCAATAATTATAAAATACGATATTGTAAATGATGCCGGAGAAAAAATACTTTCTGCGCATACAATGCAAATGGCTGTTTCTACAAAGAGCGGAGAAACTTTGTTTGTGGCACCTGAGGTATTAAAAAATGCTGTGGAGAATTTTGGTGAATAAAATATTTTCTTTTTTATTGTTGTTATTCTTACTATCTGTACAAATAGTTTATGCAGGGGTTTTTGATCACGAAATGAAATTGGAGGTTATCTCAAAAAAACTTCCGGTTTTAGAAAGTACAAAGTGCAAGTTTAGGCAAGAAAAGATAATGTCTGGCATGGTTTTGAAATCTTCTGGGGACTTTGTGTTCGAAAAAAATAAGGGAGTTGTTTTTAATACAACATATCCGATACAAAGTACAACTTCTTACACTTCAAGAGATTACAGACAAATTAATAATGTGATTACAGCAATTTCAAACAAATCGTATTCAAAGCTTGAGAAGGATTTTCGTTTTTTCTATGAAGGTAATGAGAAAAACTGGGATTTGGCACTTTTGCCAAAAGTCGATTCAAAAGCCTATAATTACTTAAAATCAATCGAGATTATCGGAAACTCTTCTAAAATTTCTAAGATAATTATTTTAACTTGTGATAAGACGCAAACTACTATTTGGTTTCAATGATTAAAAGAATTTTATTTATAATATTTTCGATTTTGTTTTTTCTATTTGCCTTTTTAAAAGCAAATCCAGTTGAAGTTGATTTGATGAGTGCTTTTGTTAACCCAAAATCGGAGATAGAAAGAAATATTGTTAAACTTGCAAATATTTCTTCTAAATCAGTAAATGTAATTTTTGAAGGAAATACTCCTGAGGAGGTTGAAGAGCTTCGGGCAGATTTTCCTCAAATGGAAACGAATTTTCAGGATGTAGTTGATGTTTATAGAAATTATCCTGCGAATTTTATTTCAAAAAACAAACGAGAACTTCTTAAGGAGAAAAAATATACAGAACTTCAAAATGCAGGTTTAGAAGGTATTTATAATCCTTTAGGAATTTATATTTCTCCGCCTCTAAAAGATCCATATTTGTTTGCAACAGATTTTGTTATGTCAAACGCTGAATTAAAAGACGATTCAATTAGAGAATTTCAGGGGAAATATTATGGAGTTGAACATTTAAAAGTTCAGAATAACAAAGATATGAAAACCATTGTTGAAGCTGCTCAAGGAAAGTCTATATACTTGACGGGCACTCCTGTCCATTCATATTTTGCAAGTAATAAATCAGGCTTTGAAATTAATATAATATGTTTGATTTCTACTTTAGTTCTTGTCTTTTTATGCAAATATTATTTTCGTTCCGTAAAAATACTTATTCCTATAGCGTTAAGCATTTTATTTGGGTTTTTATTCGGCTATTCTGTGTCATCTCTTTTGTTTGATAAGCTTCATGTTCTAACTTTTGTATTTTCGACTTCACTTATCGGAATAAGTTTGGATTATTCTCTACATTATTTTCTTAGAAAAGACGATAAAGTTTTCCGAAACAGCTTAACTTCTTCCATGCTTACAACTGTCATTGCGTTTTTGTTCTTGTATTTTTCCGGGATAGAAGTTTTAAGACAAGTAGGTATTTTTACGGCATTTGGACTTGTGGGAGTGTATCTGTTTGTTTTAAATATACTTCCGATGTTTGGCGAGTTTAGGGATTTTAATACATTAAAAAAAGTCAAAATTTCTCCAAAATTAATCTATGCGATAGTTCTTTTAGTGATTGTTGCGGGATGTTTTAATATCAAATTTAACGATGATATAAGAAGTTTTTATACACCGCCTGAAAATCTTATGAGGGCTGAGAATTTGTATAAAAAAGTTTTTAATTCTGCTAGTAGTGAATTTTTGATTGTAAAGGGCGGAAGTCTGGATGAAATTTTGAGAAAAGAAGAAGCTTTGGGTTTGGAAAACTCTATTGGACTTAGCAATTTTGTATCTTCTACTCAAAGGCAGGAAGAAAATATAAAATTGGTTAAGGATTTGTACAAAAATAATTTGAAGAGTTACGAAGCGAAAACAGGCATAAAATTTGAACCTGAGAAGTTTAAAATATATGATGTTGAAAAATTCCCACTAAAAGATCAATTCTATCTTGATGAAGGCGTTTCATACGTTATAGTAAAAGACCATATAGATGGAAGTTTGAATCCGGCAAGTGAAATATCAAATATGATGAAGTTAAGAAGAGTTGATTGTTTAAAACTTTTACCTTTAACTTTGTTCGTATTGTTTGTTCTACTAAGTTTTATCTATGGATTTAAAAATGCTTTAAAGATAAGTATTTCTCCTGTTTTGGGAATCTTATTTACGGTTGGGATTTTATCCGTATTTGGAGAAAGTCTAAATCTTTTCCATATATTAGGTCTATTTTTGATTGCTGGATTTAGTTTGGATTATTCGATATTCAGATTAAACTGCGGGGATGCGTCAAAGGATGCGGTTTTCATATCTGCAATATCTACAGCTTTTTCTTTTATGCTTTTAGCCTTTACGAGCTTTAAGCTCGTAAGTTCGATTGGCTTAACCTTATGTGTTGGAATTATGATATCATATATTTTAAGTCTTTGTGTTATAAAACGTTAATAATATATTTTTTTTGTGTTATACTTATATTAGCGCGGTTGGATAGTATAAAGGAAAAAAATAATTCTGAATATATCTAATTGCAATATATAATAACACAGAAGGGGCTTAAAGGGGGATAAATGGCACAAGGATATGACGCTAGTAATATACGTGTATTAGAGGGTTTAGAAGCAGTAAGAATGCGTCCGGGGATGTATATCGGCTCAACTTCTCAAAGAGGTTTACATCACTGTATTTATGAGATTGTTGATAATTCTATTGATGAATCTTTAGCCGGATATTGTACAGAAATACACGTAACCGTACACAAAGATAACAGTGTTACGGTAGAAGATAACGGTCGTGGTATCCCTGTAGATGTGAAGCCGGAAACAGGAAAATCAGCGTTAGAAATTGTTCATACCGTACTTCATGCAGGCGGAAAATTTGGTGATGGCGGATACAAAGTATCAGGCGGACTTCACGGCGTTGGTGCTTCTGTTGTTAACGCTCTTTCAGAAAAAATGGTTGTAGAAGTTTCTCGTGACGGATATGTTTGGCGCCAAACTTATTTAAGAGGTGAACCGACTTCTCCTGTTGAAAAAACAACCCCGACAACAAA
>CALUVP010000092.1 GCA_944324215.1 Candidatus Gastranaerophilales bacterium
AATCCATTATTTGCTTTACCGCTTTTTGCAAGAGGTATGGAAGTTAATTCAGTGCTTTTTTATAGGTATGCTATTGCTGTAGTTTTGTATGGACTTTGGCTTACTTTTCGTAAGAAAATGTCGTTAAAAATTCATAAGAAAGATATAATTCCGGTTTTTGCGCTATCGCTTTTGTTTTCTCTGTCATCACTAACTCTGTTTGATGCTTTCAATTATATTGAAGCCGGAATAGCCTGTACGCTTCTTTTTATTTATCCTATTTTGGTGGCTCTTATGATGGCTATATTTTTTCACGAGAAACTTTCGAAAATTGTAGTATCATCTATATTTTTAACCTCAATAGGAATATATTTGTTATATAACGGAAAGCCAGGAGCACCTTTAAATATGCACGGTGTTATCATGGTAATTGCTTCTGCTTTTTTGTACGCTTTTTATATTGTTGGAGTGAAAACTAACAAAACGATTAAAAATATTAATAGTGCAAAATTAAGCTTTTATGTAATGTTATTTGGACTTGTTGTCTATATATATAATTTGGATTTTTGTACAAATTTACAAATTCCCAAAACTCCTTTTATGTGGGTTTGTTTATTCGGTTTATCAATTTTTCCGACGATAATATCTTTAGAAACCATAACTATTGCTATAAAATTAATCGGCTCGACAACCACAGCAATACTAGGCGCTTTAGAACCTTTGACTGCAATACTTGTGGGAATGATTTTTTTCGAAGAACGTTTAACGGTAAAAATTGCAGTTGGGATATTTTTGATTCTTATTGGTGTAATTTTAATAATTTCCAAGGATAAATTATCACATCGTCATCATAAAGAATAGGGAGAAATATTTTATGAAAAGGTGCTTGTGGGTAGATGAAAAATCTGATGTTTATAAAAAATACCACGATGAGGAGTGGGGTGTTCCTAAGTATGATGATAGAGAACTCTTTGAACTACTTATTTTAGAAAGTTTTCAGGCCGGGCTTGCTTGGATTACGGTTTTAAAAAAACGTGAAGCATTTAGAGAAGCATTTGATAATTTTGATTTTAAAAAAGTTGCAAAGTATCAACAGGATAAAGTTGAAGAACTTTTGCAAAATGTTGGAATTATAAGAAGTAGAAACAAAATTTTGGCTGCTATAAATAACGCAAAAGTTTTTATGAATATTCAAAAAGAATACGGGAGTTTTTCAAAATACATTTGGGGATTTACCAAAAATAAAGTTGTAAAAAATAAAACTGATAAAATTCCTGTAAAAACAGAACTTTCGGATAAGATTTCTCAGGATTTAAAAAAAAGAGGTATGAAATATGTTGGTTCCGTAATAATTTATTCATACTTACAGGCAATTGGTGTTGTTGATGATCACGAAATATCTTGTTTTAAATATTAGGTAGCAAATTTTATATTTACGTGTTTTCATATACCTGTGAAGAAGGAAATTATATGCAAATACAAAAAACAAATGACGTAAGTTTTGGAGCTTCTGTTGTAAGACATATAAAGTTGACAGGTAAAAATGGTAAACAGTTTAAAGCAAATTTTATAAAATTTAATACTCGAAGAGCAAAAGATGTAAAAGCTTTAGAAAATATAAGGACATTATGGGGTGGTCGAAATTTGTCTGCAGGAATATCAGAGGAAGCAAAAATTTTAGGCAAAGATTCTTATATATATGGTTTAACCTTACAAAATAACAATTTTTGCGATGTTGATGGCTCGAAGGTATTGGGTTTAGTCAGCACAAGTAAGGTTGTAAGAGGTAACGATACTGAAATATTTAAAATAGGAACAAATCCAAAATATGCTTATGAACAGAAACATTCTAGACGTTCAATCAAAAATATTGCAAAATTGATGCTTGATGCAATAAAAGATCTAAATGGCAATAAAAGTTTATTTGCAAGTAATGTGGAAGAAAACGAGAAACGTTTTGTAGAAAAAGTTGGTATAAGAATGAAAAATAATTAAAAATTTAGCGAAAGGTAATGGAATGTATAAAGTAGATTTAAGTAATAAAAGGTATATGTGTTTGGCATCTTTTTGGCAGGATAAACATAATGCAGAAATGGCAAAATTATCAGAAGAACTTATGTCACAAAGAAGTCTGTTAACCCAATTAACAGAAAATAATAAAAATGATTTTTTTCAGCGCAATGATGGTTCAGTAGAGATAATTGAAAAAAAAGGTTTTCCAGGATTTCTTGCAAAACCGGAATATTATGAAACAAAATTTATAGATGATATGAATAAAATATATTTTGATATAAAAAAGGAAATGAAGGAATTATCAAAAAAAGCTATTAAAGAGGTAAAGAAATATTAAAAATACAAACATCGCATAAATATTTACATTTTCCCCTGTTTTTGTTACTATTTTAGAGCGATAAATTTATTAATAGGGAGATGAATAAATTGAAAACCAGAATGAAATCAAATAATTGCGGTGAATTAAATTTAGGCAATTTAAATGAAGAAGTAACATTATCCGGCTGGGTATCCACAGTAAGAGACTTAGGCGGTATTTTATTTATAGAATTACGTGATAGAAGTGGTTTTTTTCAGTTAGTAGCAAACCCACAAATTAACCCAGAAGTGCATAAAGCATTTGAAAAGGTGAGAAGTGAATATGTGATAATGGTCAAAGGAAAAGTTACAAAACGTCCGGAAGAGACTTATAATGAGAAATATCCAACCGGTCAAGTTGAAATGTATCCTGAAAGTGTTGAAATTCTCTCTGAATCAAAGGTATTACCTTTTGTATTGGGAGATGATAATGTTTCTGAAGATATTCGTCTTAAGTATAGATATCTAGATATTAGAAATGAAAAAATGTTGCATAATCTGAAGACGCGACATAATATTGTTCAAGCTGTAAGAAATTACTTAAATAATCAGGATTTTTTGGAAGTAGAGACACCGATTTTGATAAAAACGACACCGGAAGGTGCCAGAGATTATTTGGTTCCTTCACGTGTTCAACCCGGTAAATTCTTCGCTCTTCCGCAATCACCTCAAATATTCAAGCAATTATTAATGGTTGGCGGAATCGAAAAATATTATCAAATAGCAAAGTGTTTCCGTGATGAAGATTTAAGAGCTGATCGTCAGCCTGAATTTACGCAAATTGATATGGAAATGTCATTTGTAGAACAGCCGGATGTAATAAAAATTGTAGAAGGTCTTTTGGTTGATGCCTTTAAGGCAGCAGGAGTAGAAATTAAACCTCCATTTGTTCAAATTTCTTGGCAAGAAGCTATGGATAGATATGGTTCTGACAAGCCTGATACAAGATTTGGCTTAGAATTATTTGATATTGGTGATATTATTCTTGAATCAAATTTTGAAATAGTAAAAAGTACCCTTTTAAATGGCGGTATCGTTAGAGGTATAAGAATTCCAGGCGGTGCTAAGTATTCAAGAAAAGATATTGATGATATTACAAAACTTGCGGTGTCATTTGGTGCTAAGGCTTTGGCAAATATTATATATAATGAGGATGGGTCTGCTAAATCTCCTGTACTTAAATTTGTAACAGAGGAACAAGCAAAACAAATTCAAGAAAGAGCTGGTGCTGAGGCTGGAGATATTATATTCTTTGTTGCTGACAAGCCAAAATTAGTTTATGACATTATGGGTAGATTAAGATTACATTTTGGTAAATCTTTAAATCTAATAGATGAAAATAAGCATAATTTATTATGGGTAGTAGATTTTCCAATGTTTGAATGGTCAGATGAAGAAGGCAGGTATATGGCAATGCACCATCCTTTCACATCACCAAATCTAAACGACTTAGACAAGTTGGATAGCGGGGATTTGGGTAATGTAAAATCGATTGCTTATGATATAGTTTATAACGGAACAGAACTTGGAGGTGGATCTGTAAGAATTCACTCTAGCGAAGTTCAGAAAAAGATATTTAAGGCATTAGGTTTAACCGAAGAAGAAGCAACAGAAAAATTTGGTTTTATGGTTAATGCTCTTCAATATGGTACACCACCTCATGCGGGTCTTGCAATAGGCTTAGATAGGCTTGTTGCCTTGCTATGCAGAACTGATTCAATACGTGATGTTATAGCCTTCCCTAAAAATGCAAGTGCAAAATGTTTAATGAGTGATGCTCCAGGAGAAGCCTCTTTGCAGCAGATGAGGGAATTACATATAAAAAGTACAGTGAAAAAAGATAATTAAAACAATATACTATAATATAAAAGAAAGACTTGCTAAATTTGCAAGTCTTTTTGTATAAAATAAAAGGAAAGAAAATTATATATTGTTACTAGCCGCTACCCCAGTCAAATACTGAACTAATAGCATCATCTATTAAAGATTTTACAGATTGAATTTCTGTATTAATTGATTCCAACTCTGTAGAGAGGTTATCAATTTCAATATCAAGCCAGTCTTCTTTTTCTGAAATGGCAGCTTTTTGTTCTTCATACCAAGCTGTTATTTCTTCTCTAATATCAGAATTTGTTTGAGATTCAACAAGTCCTGCAGTTAGATAGTAAGTTAGTGATGAGTCAGGCTCGTAATTTCCGTCTTCATTAACTGTTGCCAGTTGTAAAGTTCCGCTCACTAAACCATCATTAATATAATCATCATTATTTTTAATTTCGTTATTGTATTCTGTAGTCCATCCATTTGCAGCAGCTGCAGAGAATATCGGGTAATAAAAATCAATTAATTCTTGTAAAATTGAAGTAGAAGTATCTGAATTATCGACAGTAGTTTTATTGCCGTTTTCTTCACCTGTAATTGTTTGTACACCATTAGCTTCGTAGCTCGTTGTTATATTTTCTCCGTCGATTACAGCTTGGAATTGTTCTTCAGAATAACCTGGAATTAATTCAGCTAAGATGGCAGGAATTTGACTAGAAGAGAAAGTACCTCCTCTTCCGTTGGAATCCATAGCAGAGGAGCCTAAAACAGCAGTGATTGCATTAGCGTAGTCCGAACTGAGAACTACTTGACCTTTATAATCAGTTAAAATCATTGAATTTTCATCTTTTAAGGCTTTATTGCCGGAAGTTATAGCAGTATAGTTAGACCCATATCCCATTAAGTAATTATAATTAATTTTGTTGTATTGACCGTTATCATAATAAACAATACTTTTGGTTTGTAATTTACTGTTGTATTCTTGTGCAAGGGCGCTCTGCTCTCTTGTAATTGCCATTTTTCTCATGGACGCAACAGAGATTCCATACTCGCAATCAGCTTTGCGGGCGGTCAATGTTAATAGTCTAATTTGTGAGCAGGCTAATCCCATTTTTCTTTCCTTTATTGTCCCTTTTATACTAAGGTTATCGGCATTTTTTTTCGAAAACTTTAGTAAAATAGGAAAATTTTTTACAATTCTTTACATTGTTGGCAATTTTATAATTTTTTTTGTTTTATACATGTTAGAAGAAATAGTGTAGGAGTTTTTATGAACGAAATTACCCCAGTAAATACGAATAACATAACAACAATTCCTCAAAAAAGTAAAGTTCCGAGCTTTAGAGCGACAGCATTGACTGGTAATAATGATATTGATAGTTTTATAAAAGAGCGCGAAAAGCAGCAAAAAAGTGCAAAGCGCAAAGAATATATTTATTATGGTTTTTTAGGAACTCTTGCTGCGACAGCGATTGTTGGCGCATATGCAGCTATTAAAGGTCCACGAGGAGTGGGGAAAACGACAAATGAGTTGAAGGAAATTTGGTCTGATTTAACAAAGTCTGCTAAAACAGATGACTTAGCGCTTCCTGACAGCCTAAGAAATTTTATGTCAAAATTTAAAAATAGTGTGAATAATCCTGAAGTACTTAAAAACAGAGGTGGAAAGCCAACAAAATCAGTTTTGTTATACGGACCTCCAGGGACAGGTAAAACAACTTTTGCTAAAGCTTTAGCGAAGGAATTTCCTGATTCTAAGTTTGCGTCACTAGATGTAACGAGTTTGGGCTCAGAATTTCAGAGTGTCAGCGAACGTAATTTGAATAAAGCTGTTGATATGATTTGTAAAGAAGCAGATGCTAATCCTACTAAAAAGTTCTTTGTGTTTATTGATGAAATTGATTCTGTAATGATGGTAGATAATAGTTTGAGTGCAAAACATTCAAATGATATGTTGAATGAATTTAAAAAGTGTTTCACTGAAAAACTTGGAAAGCGTGATAATATTATAACAATTGGTGCGACCAATCTTCCTATAGATATCGAGAAAGGAGTCGTAATCGGTGGTAAGAAGTTAGATAGACCTATGTTAGACAGATTCAGCGAAAAGGTTTTAGTAGATCTTCCAACAAAAGAGCAGATTATAAATACTGTCAAATACCATTATAAAGATTCTTCGATGGTAAGTGATAAATTAAAATCAGGTTCTACAGAATTAGATAAAGTTGCAGAGTTTTTGGCAAAACCTGAACATAATACTTCTTTTAGAACCCTAGATTCTATATATGATGCAACAGCTGCTTCGATAAAGGGTACAGAAAAAAATGTTGAAATTGAAGATATATTGAAAACAATTAAGAGCAAGCAGCATGAGATGAATTTTACAGATGCGGATTTTGCAAAGTTACTTTCTGATTTGAAGGTGACAATTTAAAGAAATGTTACAAAAGGGCAATTTTTATAAATAAATAGTTTTTTTAAATATAAAGGTAAAATGTAGGAAAAGATTATGGCAGTAGATGTAAACAATAATATTAGGTTTAGTGCAAGCGGTGTTTCAACAGTGACTCCGGGGGGTGTAAATTATAACAAAAGGTCGACACCTCCAATGCCACAAGAAATGCCTGCTGATGATATATTTATGTTACAAGCAATGGCAGAGAGTAAAGCAGAAAAGAAGGCAAATTCTCAGGCTAATTGGAATAAAGCCGGGGTTATAGCTCAAGTTGGTATTGCGGTTGCATTTTTAACGACTGCTGCACTTGGAATTTTGGCTGCTGTTGGTTTGAAAAAGTTTGGCAAAGGTGGTGCTGCAAGTCAGGCAAATGAAGAATTAAAGGCTTTAACAAAAGTTAATTTGAAATGGGAAGATTTTGCAAAAGAAAAGACAGTAGCTCCATTGGATTCAAAAACAACTGCAAAATCTTTAAAGAAAGCCTTCGATAATATAATTTCTAATAGAGGATTGTCAGATGATGCAAAAAAATGGGGTGGTGTAAAAAACAATATTGATATAATGTATCTTTATGGACACGGTGGTACGGGTAAAACCTATGTAGCAAAACAATTTGCACAAGAAACCGGTTCTCAATTTACTTGTATTAAGTATCCTGATTTAGGATCTCCTTATAAAGATGCCGCAAGTATGAGAATAAGCAGTTGTTTTGACGAAATTATAAATGCTGCAAATGCTCAAAAGGACAAAAAAATTGTAGTATGTATTGATGAAATTGATGCTGTAATGCGAAAAGTTCCTGATGGTCAACATGGGGCTGAAGAGGTTGCAAAATCGAGAGCTGCTGTTTTAACTGGACTTGATAAATTGAGAGAAAAGTGTTCAAATGTAACTGTTATAGCAACATCAAATTATCATCCTAAAAATGGTATAGTAGATCCTATAGCATTGCGTAGATTTAATAACAAAATCGAAGTCCCATTACCAAAGAAAGAACAAATAGAGGCTCTTTTAGAGATGTATTTGAAAGATGTCGGAGCAATAGACAAGTCTAAATTCTATAAGAGCAGTGAATTTAAGAATTTTGCTAAAAAATTAGAAAGAAACGGTTATTCAAACGGTGAAGTAGAATTGATAGCAAAAGAAGCCGGAAAAATATTTGGAAGTTCACTTAAAAAAGTTTCTGATTCAGATTTGAAGAAACATCCATTCAAAATAAAATATTTGGAAGAAGCTATGAAGATGAATGGTGAGGCTGCAAGTAAGACAAATAAACTTATGGATGTATCTAAAAAAGGTAGTGATACTGCAAAAGATCCTGGAGAAATAAAATTAAACTTCTTTCAAAAGCTTGCTTTACTATTTTCAAAATGGAAATAAGACTATCTTTTGTTCTTGATTATGTCAGCAAGTTTTTGGCATCTGATTCTGTCAATTTCTTCCATAACTTTACTGACAGGAACATCCCACGCACCAGATGTTGGGCATTGGAACGGTTTAATACTCTTATACCAAGCTATATCATCACCTTCAACCTTAAACCATCTCCACTCGACGATTCTGTTAAATAATCCAAAAGTTTTGATACCTAAAGCTCCTGCAAGGTTCATTACACCGTTGTCAGTTGTTACCATAAAATCCATACAGTTCATAGCACAAGCTGTATCATCCCAATTTTTAAATGTTTTTCCGAGCCTTATAAGTTGGGCATCTGCTGGAATTCTATCCATTTGGCGGGTTAAATCATCTACTTGAAAACTGTAAACTTCTACATCAGGAAGTTGCATTAAAGGATATAAAAAACGAAGCGGAATATCTCGGTCAGTTTCTTTGCTGGCTAAAGTTCCTTCGTAAGCTATACCGATTTTTATTTTGTCATTATCATTTATATGTTCTTTTCTATACGCATTAATCTTTGCTTTTGGAACTTTTAAATATCCGCCGGCTTTTGGTATTGTACTAGGTTTCGTTTCACATACGATTGGTAAATCCATCATTGGTATCCAATAATCATAATTTATGTTTGGAATTTCATTTTCGGTATAAATTTCTACACCTAATTTTGAATCCTTAAATAATTCTACCAGTTGTTTTTGTACTACTAAAGAAACTTCTTTACATCTTTTTTTGAGTTCATCCAGAAATCTTACAAACATAATTGAATCACCAAAACCTTGCTCAAAATGGACAAGGATTCGTTTATCTTTTATATCTATCTTCATATTCCACTTTTTCTTTTTAGTTGTAAGAAGCTGTGGAAATGCTACATTTTTTAAGTCTTCTTTCTGGAACCTGTGTTGTAAGAATTTGAAACCTTCAGAGAAACGTTTATGGCGAACAAGGTATGCCCCGTAGGCGTGTAAATCTGAATGTGTCGGATTTAGATACATTAGTTTTGAATAAAATTCGTCTGCTTTTTGGATTTCATCAAACTTTCCATACACATAAGCAAGGTTTTTAACAATAATTCTATTTTGCGGAGCAAGCTCGTACGCTTTTGTAAGATAGTAGATTTGCTTGTCTTTGAACTTATCCTGATAACAAGTTGAATATAAATGACCAAGCATATTGTAGATGGAGAAATTGTTTGGATTTTTTTCAAGAGCTTTTTCATAATATTCAATAGCTTTCTTGTTATCCTTGATATCAGTGTAAGTCAGGTCTGCCAAATATGCATATACATCTTCTTTATCAGGAGATATTTCTTCAAAACGCTTAAGGAATTTTATTGCTAAATCAGCATTCCCGATGGATTTCATACAAAGACCTATGTTTTTGTATATATTTATCGGAAAGCCTGAATATCGCATTATGTTTCTATACTGTTCTATCGCTTCTATGTATTTTTTATCCAGACTTAATTTTTGGGCATAATTTATTGCTTGATTGATATATTGATTGATAATACTGTTTCTCTCTGCCTCGTCAGTAATTGTTGGAATTGCTTCTCTGTATATTTCCAAACCTCTGTCGTAATTATTATTTTTACAATAATATTCTGCCATAGCGACATCCATAGATGATATTAAATCTTTTGAATTGTCTACCGGAATTTCTTTTCTTACTACCAAACGTTTTGAAACTTGCATTTTTCCCTCTGAATTAGTTATGTGACTCTTATGTGTTATCATACAATGCTTTTTGTGAGAATTAATCCTTCAAATAAACGGTTGTTAAAAGGATTTGGATTGATTGTCAGGGAAATTTTCTTATTATATCAAGTTGTCCTGAAAAATATTCTTCCCCCTTTACCCTTGTATATGTTTTTAATATAATGAACTTGCATAAGAGAGCGTTTTTTTATAAAGAAAGGAAAAACTTATGAAAAAATCAATTAAAGATTTAGGTGACATCAAAGGAAAAGTTGCTCTAGTAAGAGTTGACGTAAATGTACCTTTGGATGAAAACAAAAATGTAACAGATGATACTCGTATTCAGGCGATTGTACCTACTGTAAAATATTTGAAAGACAAGGGTGCAAAAATTGTTTTAATGGCACACTTAGGCAGACCAAAAGGAGAAAAGAACCCTGAATTTTCTTTGGCTCCAGTAGCTAAATATATGTCAAAAGTTTTTGGCGAAGAAATCGTATTTATTCCTTCTGTAGAAGAAGCAAAACCTTATGTTGACAAATTAGTTGACGGTCAGGTTGCTTTGTTGGAAAATATCCGTTTCTATAAAGCAGAAGAAGCAAAAGATGATGATATGACATTTGCAGAAGAACTTGCAAAATTAGGTGATTTTTATGTAAATGACGCATTTGGCGCAGCTCACAGAAATCATACTTCAACTGCAAAATTGGCAAAAATTCTTAAACCGGCAGTATCAGGTTTATTGATGGAAAAAGAAATCAGATGCTTGTCTCAAGCTCTTGATAATCCAGAAAGACCATTCACAGCAGTTGTAGGCGGTGCAAAAGTTTCATCTAAAATAGGTGTTTTGGAAAACCTTCTTGATAAAGTTGATAATATGATTATTGGTGGCGGTATGGCTTATACATTCGTAAAAGCTAACGGCGGTAAAATCGGTAATTCAATCTGTGAAGATGACCAAATAGAAGTTGCTAAGGCTATTGAAAAGAAAGCTCAAGAAAAAGGTGTTAAACTTGTTATGGCAACAGATGTTCTTGTAACAGACGATTTTTCAGGTAATGGAACAAACAAATTCGTTAAAATTAATGAAATTCCAGACGGATTTGAAGGTGTTGATGCAGGCCCTGATTCAAGAAAAGCTTTTGCAGATGTATTAAAATCATCTAAAACTATTCTTATGAACGGTCCAGTCGGTGCTTTTGAAAACCCTAAATTCGCAGAAGGTACAAAGGCTGTATTGGAAGCAATAGTAGAAGCAACTAAAGCAGGTGCTACATCTGTAATCGGCGGTGGTGATTCTGTTTCTGCTGCTAAGAAATTCTTTAAAGCAGAAGATTTCACTCACGTTTCAACAGGCGGCGGAGCTTCTCTTGAATTTATCGAAGGAAAAGTTCTTCCTGGCGTTGCTGCGTTAGACGACAAGTAAGGTATAGTAAATGTAAAAACAGGGCTTTTATTATAAAAGCCCTGTTTTTTTTGAATGTATAATAAACTTTTAGCACATAACAATCCAAAGCAATTTTCTTGTTTGTCTACCGAGAAAAATTCCAAGCATTGAGAAAAATATATCATAAAAGATTTGGACTCCGCTTTGGGAAATTATCCAGCTTGTTACCAAATCCATTGGTGCGTGTCTTAGGGTTGCTATGAATAACATATATAGAACGCCTAATACATGTATTGTTAAAACTCCTATAATTGAGATTAAAAAAACTCTTAGAAAATCTGTTTTGCCTTTTAAAAGTGTTCCAGCAAAAAATATTGCGGGGATATATGCTAATATGTATCCAAATCCGTATTCAAACATATAGCTTATTCCACCTCCTAGGGCAAAGATTGGGAAAAACAGACCTAAAATTATGTAAATTAAAATCGACAATATTCCGAATTTTCTGCCTAAAAGCGCAACAATAAAGAATATAACTGGTATTTGCGGTATGTATTTATAACTTTTTATGAAATGGTGCAAGATTTCATAGTCATTAACGTCTTGTGATAAAAAAGTAAATGTATTCATAGGAAAATACGGATGCTTAAGTGTTACTTGAGTAAATGTTGCTATAATTATTAATAAGACGCATAGCCCCGTTAAAATAATCGTCCCCAAAGTGATTTTTATTGGTTCGCCCTTATATTTGAAGCTATTTAATTGTTTTTCAATGCGCTTACTCATTTTATTTCTATTATAGATTTTAGTTTTTCTGTATTTTTGGTGTATATATTTTTAAATTTGTCATAAAAAATATTTTCAGTCCACATAATTAAGGCATCTTCGTTGTTATCCTGATAATACCCTTTTCTGGTCCCAAGTGACTGAAATCCGTATTTTTCGTATAATTTAATTGCTGGAATATTAGATACTCTAACCTCGAGAGTTAGGTATTTTACCCCATCTTTATAACAATCATCGATAATAGCTTTTATTAAAGCTTCTCCAATGTGATTTCTCTGATAAAAATTTTTGACAGCGATAGTGGTTATATGTCCTTCATCTAAGATATGCCACGTTCCCGCGTATCCGACCAATTCTCCGTTAGTAGTTTTTGCAGTATAGTATTTTGCAAGATTATTTGACATTTCATCATAAAAAGATGACTTTGCCCAATGATGTTTGCCATAAGCTTCTGCTTCAATTGCAACAACACCTTCCACATCATCTTTTGTCATTTTGGTTATAAAAATTTCTGATAATTTTACTATGGACATATACTTTCCCAATCAATATCATCTTCGGTTTCTTCGCCCGGTTCTATTATTTTGTCGCCGTCTTCAAGCATAAGCATTAATGATAATTTCAACTGTTTTTTGTAATTTTCAAGAGCTTTTTCTCTTGTTTTTGCGCAAAATGCAAAACTTGGAATTTCTTTAATTTCAATATAATAATAAGGATTTCCGTTAAAATCCAAGTCAGTTCCTTCGATTAGAGTCCAAGGAAGGTTCATATAATAATCTAAGTCTTTATTCATCCAAAGACCTCTCGGTTAAAGGTTGTTTAATCATAATACCGTCACCGCCTATAACATCTGCTTGTCTGCCGTTTATGTACAGATAAACAGGAAGATTTGTATTGGCTTTTGCGGTTTTAATAAGCTGACGTACTCTTGTATAGGTGCTTTCGGTGCCGCCTCCGCCTTCAAAAGTCGAAGATAAATCTATCATTACGCTTCCTTCACCTTCTCTCACGGACAAAATCTTTGTTCCTTGAGGAATTTCTGAAGTGTAGCCTTTAGATTTTTCCCATTTGCTCGGAGCGGAAATCAATTCCTTTATTGCGTACGCAAAACAAGATTTTTCAACGGTTGTGTCGCATTCTCTGTTTAAGGAATGTAAGTTGCCGTTTGAGTCTGTAACATATATTTTTATTGTTTTATAACTGTGTTTTTTAGATGTTTCTGTTACTTGTTCAGGATTTTCATCTCCAACAGTTGGTTCTGTAATATCTTCTATTGGCGGTAACGAATTATCTTTTACAAGCGGCAGGTGAAAACCTTCTGCCGTAAAGAATGAAAAATATACATAAGCTACGGATATAACTATTAGAATAAATAATCCAAGTTTTTGAGAAAAATTCATGCAGATTAATCTCCTTTTACAAATATTTTACCATCAATTTTAACTTTGTTGTCAACAATATTTACATTCTCAACATTCGCTCGGCAGTTTTCTGTATTTAGGAGTGCAAGAGTGAATTCAAGAGGGTTTACAAGGTTTAATAAATTAGCGACTTTTGATAGAGAAAGGTTTCCATACGCGCTATCAAGTTTAATATTTCCGGCGCGAATTTTTCCATCTTTTACTGTAAACGCTGATGAAGCCACGAATACTCTGTCTTTTTTAATAGGAGCAATCGGGAAATTATAACCTGTCAGGATGTAGAGTTGATTATTTTGAATTTTGGTACTAACGCTTGTTATTTGAAATAATGGATATGCTATATTATTTACTTTATCGAGAATTTTTTTGTAATCTTTGTCTTGTAAAGCCTTATTTATACTCTCTTCCGATAAAAGCATATCATAAGAAAATTTCATATCTGATTTAAATTCTACAGGATCCTTTGTGTAATCTACATAATTATAGTTACTGATGGATTTCAGGTGTACATAAGGTATCGGAATTTCTTCTGATACAATATTTTCTCCTGTAATTTCAAGGTTTTTAAATATACCTTTTTTCATACTAGAAGTTGTATATCCTTCAAGTTTAACTTTGTATTTCCCACCGGTTTCTTTTTGTAATGATGATTTAATGATATGTTCTGCAATGCTTTCTGTAAGTGGGTTCATTATTGCAAAATGTTTGTGGTTTTGCAAGTAATCTTGAGAGTATTTGTCTTGAGAATAACTAACATTTATCGTTAGCATCATCAAAATAATAACTGATAAAATCTTTTTCATAATTCTTATTCCTTCATACTTAAACTTCTCATACTATAAAATAATGAGCAGTTTTAATTATTTTCTTTCACACCTCTATAAAACTCATTTGTAATTAATTGAGAATATTTATCTTTTTGACTGATGGAAAGCGCTAATTTTTCTTTACCGTCTGAGGTTTTAACACTTGCAACTACACCTGTTATGTCGGAAAATGGAAGTTTTGTAACTTCCGCTTCAAATTTGGCATAAGGAACTTGTTTTCCGTATACATTCATTGAACCTCTTCCGGTAATTTTTATATCCTTTACTGTTATTGCTTGGTATTTAAACTTTTCGGCTAAATTTTTTAATTTTTTATCTACTTTGTCACTTTTGATATCGCTTTCAGTAAGTAAAGCCTTTTCTCCTGAATCTATAATAACCATTTTTTGTCCGGAAGCTTTGTGTTCCGCTAAAATAGCCTTGTATCCAATCAAATTTACTGCGTTATCAATCTGGAATTCTTCATTCAATCCAGAAAAGTTCCCTATTTTTTTTGCGCTTTCTAACGCGTGTTCCTGTATAAAATTTCCGACACTTATTTTTATTGCTTCAACATATTTTTGTCCGCCGATTGCATTAAAACCTATTATTGCAAGGACTAGCAAAAATGCGTTAAAAATTATCTTTATTAATCTAAACATTACTTGCACCCATTGTTTATGTTATGTACAATTATAACTATGACAAAGAGTGAAATCAATCTGGTAAATACGGCGGAAGTTGACATAAATGACGCAACACCTGCTATGCAGCGTTATATCGAGATTAAGCGAGAAAATCCTGATTGCCTGTTACTGTATAGAATGGGTGATTTTTACGAAACTTTTTTTGAAGACGCTGTTATGCTCTCAAAAGAACTTGAAATAACTTTGACAGGTCGAGATTGCGGTGCTTTGGGAAGAATTCCGCTTGCCGGTATTCCTATTAAGGCGGTTGATGGGTATCTTGAAAAATTGGTTGCAAAGGATATTAAAGTTGCAATTTGTGAACAACTTGAAGATCCGAAGCTTGCCAAAGGAATTGTAGAAAGAGGGGTTGTTAGGATTATTACTCCTGGTACTATTATTGAGAGTAATTTCTTAAACCAAAATAGCAACAATTATATGTGTGCAATTTTTAAGAACTCTAATCCTTCAAAAAAGGCTTCATCAAAAAATGATGAGTTATGGGGTTTTGCCTATACTGATATTTCTACGGGTGAATTTAAGGCTACTCAATTAAATTATGACACTCTTGTTACTGAACTTGTAAGAATTCAACCTTCTGAAATTGTTGCTTCAGCCAAAAAAATGAAACTTCAACCTTTCCAAATTGTTCCTGAGGAAAAAGTGGATTTGCCGGATGAAATTTTAAATAACTACAATTGTTCAAAAGTGCCGGAAAAAATTTTTGAAGAAAATTTTGCAAAGGAAAATCTTAAACAAGTTTTTAAAATAAACGATTTGGACGCAATTTCTTACAATTCTTGTCCGCTTGGTTTTCGTGCCGCAGCTGGACTTTTGGCGTATATTTGGGAAAATACGAAAGAAGGTTTCCCAAAATTTGAAAGAATTGAGCCATACGAAATTTCTGAATTTATGTCGATTGATTCGGGAACAAGAAAAAATCTTGAACTAACTGAAACTTTAAGAGAAAAAAATAAATACGGCTCTCTTTTATGGGCTGTAGATAAAACTTCTACCAATATGGGAGCAAGACTACTGAAATCTTGGATTTGCCAACCTCTAAAGGAAAAAGATAAAATCCTTAAAAGACAGAGTATTGTTCAAAAGCTGGTTGAAAATTCTTCCGAGAGGTACAAAATACAAGAACTTCTTACTCAGATTTATGATATCCAAAGATTGTCTACTAGATTGAGCAATACTTCTGCTATGCCAAGAGATTTTTTAAGCCTGAAATCTTCAATTGCTTATTTGCCTGAATTGGTTGAAGTGACTGCAAGCATCGGATTGGATATTTTTGAATGTATCGAAAATGATTTGGATAAATTAAAAGAATATGCAGAAATTATTGAAAAAACTATAAAAGAAGATGCTCCTGTAACTATTAAAGATGGCGGAATTATTAAAGCCGGAGTAAATGCAGATTTAGACTATTTCAGAGACCTTATGTTCAATGGAGAGAGCTGGCTTAAAAATTTCGAACAAAAAGAAAAAGAACGTACTGGAATTAATATCTTAAAAGTCGGATACAATAGAGTTTTCGGGTATTATATTGAAGTTACTAACTCCAATTTGAACAGGGTGCCTCCTGAATATATAAGAAAACAAACTCTTACAGGTGCTGAAAGATTTATAACGGATGAACTCAAAAAACACGAAGATGAAGTTTTGACAGCCCAGGTAAAAGCTTATGAACTTGAGTATAAGCTCTTTAGCAACTTTAGAGATTATTCAAAAGAACTTGTTACTCTTATAAGAGATACGGCAGAATGTATCGCAAAGTTAGATGTTTTTACTTCTTTTGCAACAGTTGCAACAGAGCAAAATTATACTTGTCCTGAAATTGACGAGTCAGGTGATTTTGTTATTAAAAACGGGCGTCACCCTGTCTTGGAGCAAATTTTGCCTCTTGGAACATATGTTTCTAATGATATTGAACTTTCAGGTAGCGATAAATCTAAAACGCAATTTATGATTTTAACTGGGCCTAATATGGCAGGTAAATCTACATATATGCGCCAAAATGCACTTATAGCAATTCTTGCTCAAATAGGCGCTTTTATTCCGGCAGATTACGCTAAAATAGGGATTATTGATAAAATCTTTACGCGTGTTGGCGCAAGTGATGATTTAACATTGGGTAAATCTACTTTTATGGTGGAGATGACTGAAACTGCTTGCATTCTTAATAATGCGACAGAAAAAAGCCTTATCCTTATTGACGAAATCGGACGCGGTACAAGTACATATGATGGTGTTGCTATAGCTTGGGCTGTTGCAGAATATATCGCTAATAATATTAAAGCCAAATGTATTTTTGCAACACATTACCATGAGCTTAATGTAATGACAAAGACTTATCCTAATATTAAAAACTTTAGGATAACTGTTAGTGAAGAAAATGGAGAAATTGAGTTTTTGCGAAAAATTGTTCCTGGAGGTGCAAGCAAAAGTTACGGTATTCAAGTTGCTAAAATGGCAGGTTTGCCTAATTCTGTTGTTAAACGCTCCGAAGAACTTATGGCTAAAATGCAAAAAGATTTTTCTAAAAATCTTGCTACAAGAAAAAAACTTGCTGAAGAAGATTTGAACGCCCCTCAACTTAATTTATTCCAGTAATAATAAATATTTAAAAATTTTACCCAAAGAAAAAGGATGCAAAAAGCATCCTGAAAATCCAACTATCACAAATCAATATATTAAAACTTACTTATCGGTCGACATTGGTTTACTTCCCAATTGTTTTTCCTGTTCTCCGTCGACCTCTGCTGACTTTGCTCCCATCTGGTGCGGTCGACATTGGTTTACTTCCCAATTGTTTTTTGTTCTTCGTCGACCTCTGCTGACTCTGTTCCCATCCGGTGCGGTCGACAGGGGTAAATATTTCTAATTGAGTTTATTTTCCCTGTTAACCTCTCCGCTTGTCATTCCGAATTTATTTCAGAATCTTTCCTGAGTCTTAACTGTCAGCGAAACCAAAATCCCCAATCAAACCACTATAGTGGCTTGTTCCAAAGTGATTCTGAAAATTTGCTTTGAAGAGCACCATTTTCTACTGATAAAGAAACATTGCTTGGTGTGAAAATGAACACCATATCACTGATTTTTTGAGCAGTTCCGTTTAATGCATGAGCAGCACCGCAAACAAAATCAATTGTTCTTTGTGATTGTTCTTTATCTAAAAGATCTAAGTGTAAAATAACAGTTTTCTTATCGATTAATTTTTTTACAATCTGAGCTGATTCTGAGAATGAACGAGGCTCGATAACTGTTACTTCTCCGGATTTGTATGAATTTGGATGAGAAACAACTTTTGATTCTCTCTCAAATGAACGTTCAAATTTGTTGTTATTGTTTACTCTTGTTCCGTACATCGTGTCAAGTGCTAATGTTCCGTCTGTATCATAATCGCCGTCACGGTCTACTAAATCCATGAATGCGTCTTCGTCGTTTCCTTCATTAAAACTTTTTGTGAAAAAGTTTACAAATCCTTTTAATCCTTCTGATAATGCCATTTCTCCTCCAATTTATAACTTATGTAAATAACTTTCTGCCTATTCTGATGATTGTTGCACCCTCTCTTAGTGCAATTTTGTAATCGTTACTCATTCCCATGGACAGCTCTGGTAGCGTAACTCTAAACTCTCTTTCCAGTTCATCTCTGAACTCTCGTACATCTCTAAACAATTCAGCAAGTTCATTTTCTGTAGCTCCGATTGGTGCCATATTCATTAATCCGCATACTTTAATACCTCTTAATGATAGGATTTCTTCTAATTCAGCTCTTAGAACTTCTTTGCTGTATCCGGATTTTTGTTCTTCGCCTGAGTTATTTATTTGTAGAAAAACTTTCTCTTCTTTGTCTAAATGACAGGCCGCTTCTGATATCTTCTTTGCTAATTTTAGGGAATCTACAGATTCTATTACATCAAAGTGCTCTACTACTTTTTCTGCCTTATTTGTCTGCAGATGACCTATGAAGTGAAAAGATGAATTTTCTCTTATTTCTAACGGGAGGCTTTCTATCTTCTCAATAGCTTCCAAAGCTCTCGACTCTCCAAAATTTCTTAGCCCTGCTTCGTATCCTGCAAGTATTGAGTCTAATCCGAAATACTTTGTTACTGCAACTATTTTAACTTTAGAATGTACGATACTTTCTTGAAGTTTCTGAAGGTTAGCTCTTACTAAAGCCCTATCTATATGTACTTCCTGCCCCCATTTGCTTGCAGGAATCAATCCCTTTTTAATCAAGTCTGCCTTGTGATAATTAATATCACTTTCTGGGTTAGCATTCTCGTTTTGTGATGGTTTTAACATTTCCCCAACCCTCTATTGTATTATATATCAGAAATCATGTGCTGTACAAGAGTGTATTTGTAACAACTTTTCCTTTTTTTTTAAACATGCCGAAACCCATGATTCGCATGGATTTCGACCATGTCTAAAATATTAAGTTTTGTAAAGTTCAATATGTTTTGTTAACAATTTGACAAGTTTTTTACAGTTTACTATACAAAAAGGCATGCCTTTTATTTAATTATTACTGACCTAGATAAGCAAGTGTTTCCATTACACTGCTTGCTGTTGAGAACACGCGGGAATTCATTTGTATCATTCTCTGTGCTGTAATCATGTTTGTAAGTTCTGTTGCAATATCAACGTTTGAACCTTCATATCCACCTGATTCAATTGAACCAAATGAAACTTCTCCTGCCATACCGTAGTATACTTCTCCTACATCTGCTCCCCATTCCCAGAGGTTGTTGTTAATAGATACAAGACCTTCTTCGTTTACCATTGTTGCTAATTCAATTACAAAATTAGAATTTTCTATGCTAGTACCTGTTGCAGAAACGTCGTTACCGCGAATTGTTATACCTTCTGGTGTTATGTATTTCCAGTGCACGGAATACGTATCATCCACAAATTGCGTAAGTATTGAACCATCACTATAAGTTGCAGCTATTATTCCATTTTCATCTACAGTTGTTGATTTTAGTGTGATTGCATTGGAATCATTGTAATTAACCATTTCTTGTAATGTAACAACTTGGTTAAGTACTTCTGATGTGCTTCCATTGCCTAATCCGGTTTCGCCTATAAAATTACTCGTCGCCGAGTCAAATGTTATATCACCGGTATAAGAGATTGTTCCGTCACCATTTACAGAAAACGTTACACCTGTTCCATCAAGTTCTGCATTAAATGAATCTATAACTTCTTTTATTGTCGGGTTGTCATCCGGAACTGTAAGTGTATGTTGCCCGCCACCTGCTGTCACTGTAATTGTTCCTGATGTTATGCTGGCGTTATTTAGTTCACTAAGTCTTTTATTTGCAACGTCTGGATCGCCTTGTACCGATGCACTTAAATTTTTGGGAACTCTTACTGTTTTTCCTGAACTTGCATTTGAATATGGTGAATCTGCT
>CALUVP010000093.1 GCA_944324215.1 Candidatus Gastranaerophilales bacterium
GTGTTTATTTTGTTCCTACATTTTTATAAATAGGGAGAGTAAGCTCTATAATTATTGAAGTATACCCGCCGATACAAAATCGCCAGCAGGAAACGGATTAATTTAGGCACTCACCCACCTGCGAGACTAGCAGGTAACAAAATCGCACTTATATAAAGTTTTTTATTTTATATTTTTCCCAAATAATATCCTATACAAGTAGACACCAAGCCTAATGTACAACTTGTTATTACGTAGCCTAACCCGTGTAAGATATTACCGTTCTTTAAAAGATAAAAGGTTTCACTGTTAAACGTACTAAAAGTTGTCAAACCTCCTAGAAAACCAACCATTATAAAGAGTTTCAATTCATTAGGTAACGTAATTTTATTAATAGTTATACCTATAACAAAACCTATCAATAAACACCCCAAAATATTCACTGCAAAAGTTCCATAATGAGAGATTCCAAAACTTCTGCTTGAATACTGTGTTATTAGATACCTCAGAACAGCTCCTAATCCGCCACCTAAAAAAATTGCAATAACTTCATACAACATAAATACTCCTTTCTATTGTAGAAGCCATCAGCTATATTAGCGGTTAAAGGTGAGCCTCATCACCTTTCATTAGTATATCACAAAGTCTAATTTATCAAATTAAAATTCTTTAACTCTTCCAGCTTTTCTTTACTATCAGTTTCAAAATACACTCTTAAAAGAGGTTCTGTTCCACTTGGACGAACTAAAATTTTGGTTTTATCCCCAAGCATTAATTTCACACCATCTTTAGTATCAACCGAAGTAACTGAATAAGAACATACTTCCTTAACAAGTTTTATCTGCTCAAGTATTGAAGCAATTTCTTCTTTACTATCAAGTTTTAAATCTACTCTATCTGTATAGAATTTGCAACCTGCAAGCGCATAAATTTCTTCTTGCAATTCTTTTAAAGTTTTTCCACTATTCCCCATAGCTTCCAGTATAAGCAAATTAGCAAGCAAACCGTCTTTTTCTGGTATATGTCCTTGAATACTTAAACCACCTGACTCTTCACCGCCTATTATTACCTTACTTTTGCGCATTGCTTCCCCAACATGTTTGAAGCCAACTGCTGTTTCTATAACATTTACGCCAAGTTTTTTCGCAACATTATCTATCAACAAGCTGGACCCAACTGTCTTTACAACACTTCCTGCATAGCCTTTTTTAAGAAGATATTTAAGCAAAATTGCTATAATTTCATTTGGAGAAACATACTCCCCGTCCTCATTAATTACTCCGAATCTATCGGCATCACCGTCATTTGCAAGACCTATTGAATTACCCTCAGATTTTACCAGCCTTATTAAATCTTTCAAAAACCTTGGCTTAGGATCAGGCATTCCACCGCCAAATTCTACATCATGATACATGTGAAGTGCTTCATATTTAATATCATTATCATCTAAAATTTTATCAAAGTACCCAATAGAAGAGGAATAAAGCCCGTCAAAAATTATATTTTCGCTAACTCTGCCTACTTTTTCGTAATCTATAATACCTTTTAAGTGTTCATAATATTTAGGTGCAAAATCTATTTTATGTAAGCTGCCTGATTTTTCAGCCCCATCAAAAGGCTTATCAATATTTCCTACAATCTCATCAGTTATTTCACTTGTTGCAGGCCCGGCATAATCTGGAATAAATTTCATCCCTAAATATTCAGGAGGATTGTGTGAGGCAGTAAACATTACCGCACAAGCCTTTCTAACCAAAGCATTATAAGCTAAAATAGGTGTCGGAACAACTCTGGATGAATAAAATACCTTAAAACCTTTATTTTTTAGGATTTCTGCACAAAATAAAGACAATTCATCTGCGGATTTTCTAGGATCATAACCTATTATAATCTCTTTTTCATAACCAAAATTATCAGCTACATACTTACCAATCGCTAAGGTAACTCTCTCAACATTAGCTTTAGTAAAATCATGGCCTAATACAGCTCTCCAGCCGTCTGTTCCAAACGTTATATTCATTTCTCCCCTTCATATAAAACATTACGACTTTGAACCATTCTCAAAGTCGTAATATCTAAAAGTCTTTCTATTTTGCAACCTTTACACCCATAGGATCGATTGCAAAATCAGTACCTTCTTCTGTTGTAGTAAACTTAATAGGAATTCTTGCAGTTCTCTTGCAAGCCTTTAATGTCCATACTTCTTCCCAAGCTCCATTGTTCTTTTGCTTAGTAATTTCAGTATTTGTTATTGCAAAATCTTGACAATCAGATGCTGCTATTCTTAAACCATAAGCGTAAACAGGAAATAACATTTCTGATTGAAGTTTCCCATCTGCAAGAGTCTTACCCGGCACAGGAACTTTTGTATCATAATTATACGCAAATACAACACCAGAAACTGTCATTGCCGCTAATAATAACAATAAACCTTTTTTCATATTCTATATCCTTTCTCGTTATTTACAATCTTATCATAAATTTGGAAAATTTACTTGGTAGAATCAAACATTTGCTTAATACCATCTACAGAACTTAATATTCCCGTAGCTTCATAAGGCATATATACAATCTTGTTATCTTTTCCGCTGGTTATTGTTTTCATTGTTTCTAAATACTTCATTGCAATCAAATATTTATCAGGCTGACCTTTATCAGCTAAAGCATTTATTATTCTCTGAATAGCCTCCTTTTCACCATCGGCTTCCAGAATTCTAGCTTGAGCTACACCTTCTGCTCGTAAAATATTTGCTTGTTTTTCACCTTCAGCTCTGTTAATAGCAGCCTCTTTTTCCCCTTCAGCTTTTAATACTGCAGATTTTTTCAAACCTTCTGCTTCCAAAATCGCAGCACGTCTATCTCGTTCAGCTTTCATTTGTTTTTCCATAGCAGACTGAATGTCTGCAGGCGGAATTATATCTTGTAACTCTACTCTATTAACCTTTACACCCCATTTATTTGTTGCCTCATCCAATATCGCTCTGAGCTCATGGTTAATCTTATCTCTTGAAACCAAGCTCTCATCCAAATCCAACTGTCCTACTAAATTTCTTAAATTAGTTTGAGTTAACTTTTCTATCGCATCAGGTAAGTTCTGAATTTCATATACAGCTGATTTTGGATCTACTATTTGAAAATACAACAGAGCATTTATACTGATTGAAACGTTATCTTTCGTAATTACATTCTGCCTAGGAAAATCATATACAGCTTCTCTCAAGTCAATTTTTGTCCTTTTTTGAATTATTGAATAAGTTGCACCGTCAAACCCTTTTTGAGTAACCTTCCAATCGATAGCACGAGGAGCCTCTATGATAGGAATTATAAAATTAAAGCCTGATTGCAATACTCTATCGAATTTACCCAATCTCTCAACAATGACAACCTCGGCTTGTTGGACTATTATTACACCTTTGACTACAAAAACTATCGCTAATACAATTAAAAATAAAGATAACGAAATCATAAAACTCTCCTTTTATTACACCTTCTCTACAAACATTATTAAACCGTCATTTCTCAGAATTTTCACTTCCGAGCCGGCAGGAATGACATTTTCCCCCTCACACCTTGCATCCCATCTTTCTCCATAAATATTTATTACACCTGTGGATGATGAAATATCCTCTACTGCTTTTACAACCTGCCCGATGTATTTACTGTTTATACCAGTTTCAGTATCTTTCGAGCTTTTTCTTAACAAAATAGGTCTTAAAAAAGCAAATGATAGAAACGATAATACAAAAAAGACCAATACTAAATAAAATTTGTTAACTACATAAAAAGAGATTGCAGATGTTATAAAAGATGCCAGAGCAAAATTTAAGAAAAACATACTCGGTGTAAATATTTCAAGTATAACAAATGCAACACCTACTACGCATAAAAATTGCCAGACTAACATACTGCAATCCTCCTTTTGTTAATATAAATTTTATTCTTCGCCAATGATAGAATTAATTTCAGCAACCATATCATCAGGATTAAAACCGTGAACCTTAGCTCCTGCTTCTAAGTTTTCAAAATGAGCTGCTGCACATCCTATACAACCCATACCGTATTTTTGAAAAACTGCTATTGATTCAGGATGCTGTTGTACTATATCCATTATTCCCATTTCTTTTGTTACTTTTGCCATTTTTAACCTTCTTTCTAATTTATATTACATTTGTAGACTTTTAATAAAAGTCCCCAAACCCCTTACCTTGACTTATTAAAAATACTTATTAAACAAGTAGTGTCATTATAACATAACTTTGAAAGGATTTAAATATGGAATTTATCAAGAATTTTTTTAAGCATGACTCAGTAATTGGCCTCTGCGGACTCAAGAAAAAAACAGAATACGTTTGTATTGAAATACCCAAAAATTTCAAAAAAACTTACATCACAAACACGGAAAACAATTATCTTCTAATATAAAAAGAGCCAATCTGTTAAGATTGACTCTTTTCTAAACATGCTACTTGATGTTATTACTCAATAATTTTGTCAACAACACCAGCACCAACTGTTCTACCACCTTCACGGATAGCGAATCTCATACCTTCTTCGATAGCTACCGGAGCGATAAGTTCAACTTCCATAACTACGTTATCACCAGGCATTACCATTTCACCATCAAATTTGATAGAACCAGTAACGTCAGTTGTTCTGATATAGAACTGTGGTCTGTATCCTGGGAAGAATGGAGTGTGACGTCCGCCTTCTTCTTTTGTTAATACGTAAACGTTAGCTGTGAACTTAGTGTGTGGGTGAATTGTACCAGGTTTTGCAAGAACTTGACCACGTTGGA
>CALUVP010000094.1 GCA_944324215.1 Candidatus Gastranaerophilales bacterium
AAAAGGGTGTTCAGGAAAACTTTTCTGATATTAAAAACAGGGTAGAGCGTTTAAAACCTTTGCTAAAAAACAAAAAAGTTTACGCTTTTTCAAGCATAATGCGGATTTCAAATAATAATTATAACGAAGAAGAAAAGGAGTATTGGAAAGATTACGGTAAGAAAATTTTTGAATATTCTTTTTCAGGTGGCAATAGAAATGATGGGATTCCGGATGAAGTTCTGGAAGATTATATCGGAACACGAAAAAGAAATTTTGAGATTAACAAGCTTTATTTAGAGTGGCAAAAAGAGGGTCTGTTTGATACTTTAATTTTTTCAAAAGATGATTGTGCTACCAAGGGCTTTAATGTCGATGAGGCTCTTGAACTTGAACGATTAGGTGGAAAGACCAAAACAGGCGCGGATGAAATTCCTCTAACTCTTCTTGCAAGAGCTATCGAAAAAGATATAAAAGTTTTTGTCGAATACTTAGAGCCAGATTACAAGAATTGTGTTTCAAATTACGAAGATGTTTCTATCGAAAAATCTGTTCTTGGACAATTGGAATTAGGCGGGTTTAGTGTTGTCGAAAATAAAGATGATGCTGATTTAGTTTTGGTTGTAAATAATTTTGTGGAAAAACAAGGTGAGCTTGTTATGGGCTGGGCTACTGTTGGTAAATACAGTGGTAATTTTATAGAGCCTAAAAAACCTTATGCAATTGCGGATGTGAGATTTGCAAATGGTGCAGATAATGATTTTGTAGAACATTTATTTTCGCAAATTGACTTAAAAAAGTTTTACGGCTATTCAGGATGGAACACTTCTGCTAACACGTTAGGGAGTTTGCTTGCCGGAGTTAAGGTTAAGTGGGGAGCAAAACAATACAACGATTCAGCTTTCAAAAAACTCCAGATGATAAGGTTTTTAGATGACTGGGCTTATCAAGCAAATGTTAGAGGAATGATTGATTCACCTTGCGACATAAAAGGCCTGATGAAACCTTTTGAATCAAAATTGTCAATACTTTTGGAATATAAACCCAATAAACAAATCAATTACTCTTACCCTTGGAGACGTAAGTTTGAAATAGAAATTGAATACTAAATTGTCTTTTTTGCTTTTTAGTATAGCAATCTCTATGAAAATCGTGTATAATGTTTGCATAGAGATTTTAAGGAGAAGGTTTATGCCAATAATAGAAGGTTTACTAACAGTCACAAATGAAAAATTTTGTATTATAGTTTCACGTTTTAACGAATTTATATCATCAAAGCTTTTATCAGGAGCATTGGATGAACTTAAACGTCACGGAGTAAAAGAAGAAAATATTGATGTAATCTGGTGTCCTGGTGCATTTGAAATACCTATTATCGCTAAAAAAGCTGCAAAAACAGGAAAATACAATGCACTTATTGCGCTAGGGGCAGTAATCAAAGGTTCTACATCACATTATGATTACGTATGTGCGGAAGTTTCAAAAGGTGTAGCATCCGTAAGTTTAGATACTGAGGTTCCGGTAATTTTTGGAGTTCTTACGACAGATAATATCGAACAAGCAATAGAAAGAGCCGGAACAAAAGCCGGCAATAAAGGTTCTGATGCCGCAAAATCTGCTATCGAAATGGCAAATTTAATGAATAAAATAGGTTAGTAGTTTATATTTTTAACCAAAGGAGTGTGTGCTATGAGTGAAGTTATTACCGAATACAGAAATGAAAATACCAAAGATATCGATTTATTATCGACGATAGATATCGTAAGAAAGATTAACGAAGAGGACAAACTTGTAGCACTGGCTATTGAAGATGAAACTCCAAATATTGCAAAAGCTATTGATATAATTGCAAAACAATTTTTAATGGGTGGTAAGTTATACTATTTTGGAGCAGGAACCTCCGGAAGAATAGGTATTCTTGACGCATCTGAATGCCCTCCATCATTTGGAGTCCCAGAAGATATGGTTAGAGGAATTATTGCTGGTGGCGATAAAGCAATCCGAACTGCCGTTGAAGGTGCTGAAGATGATTTTGACTTGGGTGTTGAGGATGCAAAATGTTTAACAGACAAAGATGTTTGTGTCGCAATTTCTGCAAGCGGTAATCCTAAATACTTACTGGGAGTTCTTTCACAAGCAGATAAGGTCAATTGTAAAACTATTGCGCTAACGTGCAATCACGAAGCTTTAATTTTAGAAGAAGCCGGATTGGGAATTTGTGTAGAAGTCGGCCCTGAGGTTATTGCAGGTTCAAGCAGAATGAAGGCAGGGTCTGTTCAAAAAATGGTTTTGAATATGCTATCTACTGGAGCCATGATTAAGATTGGCAAAACCTATGAAAACTTTATGATAGACTTGATGCCAACTAATGAAAAACTGAAAGATAGGGCTATTAGAATAGTTTCTGAGATTGCTGATGTTAATTGCTCTACTGCTCTACAAACACTTCTTGATTCTAATTGGAGTGTCAAAACCGCAATTATAATGCTTAAATGCAATTTAAGTAAAGATGAAGCGGCAGAATTATTGCGCAAAAATTGTGGAGTATTAAGACGAGCCCTTAACAGTTTTTCAATGCTCTAATTAAAATATTCGATAACAGATTGAGCCATTACATCTGCGTAATTAGACATTAATTTTGGATTTGCAAGGCGTTCTCTTCCCTTTGGTGTTGTCATGAATGCAACCTCCCAAAGTACACCCGGTATTTTTTGGCAATTTAAAGGTGACTTTAATAATCCAGTTCTTTCATCATTTACTGAACTCTGTGCGTAATCCTGTTTGCCTTGAAATTTAAAAACGTCAGAAGATGATATATTCTCATTCTTTGGAATCCACTTGTCAAAATTCTTTTCCATTATATGGGCAAGTTTTATACTGTTTTTCTTAGGTTCACCTGACACGCCTGTTTCTCTGTAATAAATCTGAGTTCGGTCTTTTGTATTTGGAGCTGAATTTACGTGTACTGAAATAAACATATCTGCTTTATTGTTACTCTTTCGAACTTCCTCAGCTATCAGACGTGCTTTACCTTGCAAGAATATTACTTTTGCTCCTTGCTCATATAATTTATCTTTCAATTTCATTGCATTATCATAATTTAATAACCATTCATCATCCAAACCTTTAAGTCCAGGTGTTCCGATATCCGTACCGGCTTGTGAATAACCATGTCCAGCATTTATTATAATAGTTTTTCCAGAAAGTTTACCTTCTTTATATTTATATTTCTCATCTTTCTGTGGATCATAAACTTCTCTTGTTGCAATAACTTTTCCATTAACTTTCATTTTTTTCTGCAATAGTGGACGTTTTGCGAGTTTTGCCTCACTACTCATATTAATAGTTTCAGTTTTTGTATTTGTTTTCTCGTCTACTATAACTTGCTTTTTATCCTCCGAAACTGCATAATCTGAGTTGTTATAAATAACTACAATCTTTTGTCCCATATGTATTAAATCACTCTCTAAGTTATTAATCTTCTTCAAATCTTCAACACAAACGCCTACAGATTTTGAAATTTTTGTTAGAGTATCACTAGATTTAACTTCATACAAAAATCCTGGTATTTCGAGCATTTGACCTTCTGATATTCTATTAATATCTTCTATATTATTTAAGTCTTTTAAAATTTCAACTGTTAACCCTAATTTCTTTGATATTTGATACAAGTTATCACCTTTTTCAACTTTATATCCAAGTTTTTCAATATTTATTGTCTCTCCTGCCTTTATCAAATTCATATCTGCAATATTATTATCATTACAAATTCTTTCCGGTGTAGTTTCATACCTGCGAGCCAAACTCCACAAAGTATTACCTTTTTTTATTTCATAGTCTGCACTAATTACGTGAAACATTCCTTGCTTTGTAATATTTCCTTTTTCAACCATGTCTTGGAAGCTCACAAATTCATAATCTGCAAAAGGGTCTACTTTTTCTTCTTCTTCTTTTCCTCTACCAAAAAGGTTTTTAAAGAACTCTCCTAATGATTTAAAGAAATTCTTTATTCCATCCCAAGCTTTTGCGAATACATTTTTAATTTTCGTTGCAAAATTATTAGAATTTTTATTTTCAGGAGTTTCAATTTTATTATCTTCAACATTTTCTATATTGTCAGGTTTAGCAACGTATCCCTGTGTAATGTTATTTATGTATGGTACATTTAATTCAGAACCCAAAACGATTCCATCCGGATTTCTGTTTATTCGTTTAAATTCTTCGTAAAAAGTTTTAAAATCAACACCTTGCTTATCTGCGATGCTATCATAAGCTTTTTGGGCAACTGCAAATAAACCTTTTCCGGCAAATGATTCGTCTACAAGTATTTTTCCAGATTCGACACTTTTTGGGGTGCCAGAAATTTTACCTGTCATATATTGTTCATAAATTTTGTTTAATTCTTCTTTATCTACATTATTTTCATCAAAGCTTTTTACAGCTTTTTTATATAATTTTTCAATCTCCAAATCTGCTTTTTCTCTTTCTTCTCCGGACAAATCTCTAATTGCAAGAATTGCACGGCTTAGACTCCTTCTATATAATCCTGGTTCTTCTGTATCTTTTCCATTCATATTAACACAATGGATATTAGCAATAACTTTAGCCCAATCTCTATCAGCAATTGCTGATTTTATTATTTTACCAATTTTGTTAGGTCCTTTATTAAAAGATAGGTCTATTAATGCTTCTTTTATTGATTGAGGCATTTCGTCATAAGCTTTTTGTCCTACTTTATTTTTTACATATTTAGAGTGTTCTTGGATGTGTTCGAATAGTTTTTTATATGCTTTTGCTTGTGTTGTTGTTCCGGTGTTACTATTTCTTAACCACTCCCCAAAACCTATAGTTTTACTGCCTCCTTTGTCTTTGTAAGCTACAGATACTGCTTCATAGTAATGTTCACTATCACCTTCATAATATCTTATCAAATCAATAAGATGCTGTTGTGATTTTTTAATAGCAGTATGGTTATCTTTTAATAATGACCATTGATAAGGTTTTATACCGGTATCATCAACAGCTTGTTTCATAAACATTAATTCATCTTCAGTAACAATACGTTTTCGTCTGTATTCATCTGACGGAGGTGTCACAAGAGCAAGATGCAAACTGTCTGTTTTTTCAGAATAATCTTGATCTGTTTTTTGTGTGTAAAATCCCATTGATTGTAAATTGTTTAATTTTGTTTCTAGTACTCCCATATTAATTTCCCTTTAAAAATCCTCGTTATATATATAAAAAAGAATAGACTAAAAAAATTGACTTTAGTTAACAAATATTTACAAAAAAATAAAGAAAGCTGTTTTTTATAGTATAATATTACAAGTGAGGAGTGAATAAATGAAGTTAACTGTACTAGGACCCGGCTGTTGGGGATTAACATTAGCTTGGCTAATGAATGATAATTTTGAAGATATTGTTGTGTGGGGAAGAGATTGTGATCTTAATGAAGATCTTGTTCAAAATAAACATTGTTCTAAGCCGTTAGAAGTGCAGCTGGATAAAAGAGTTGAATTCACTTCTGACTTAAAAAAAGCAATTAACGGGGCTGATATAATTTTTTCTGTTGTTGCAACAGGTGGGGTAAGATCTGTATGTGAGCAGCTAAAGGCTGCAGGAATTAATCCCCAAACTCCTCTAGTAAATGCGTCAAAAGGTTTAGAATTAAATACGTTAATGCGAATGTCTGAAGTTATTAGGGATGTTTTGCCTGAACAAAAGATAGTCATATTGTCAGGTCCAACTCTTGCTAAGGAAGTTTTGATGGGTAAACCTACTGCCGCTAGTGTTGCTTGCGAAGATATAGAAACTGCTGAATTTGTACAAAAGGCTTGTAATGTCCCTAACAGGTTTAGATTATATACAAATACTGATGTTATCGGTGTTGAACTTGGTGGAAGCTTAAAAAATGTTATAGCAATTGCTTCCGGTTTTGCTCATACTATGGAGTTGGGTGATAATTGTATGGGGAGTTTACTTACAAGGGGAATGGCTGAAATTGTAAGACTTGCTGTGAAACTTGGAGCTAATCCCTCTACTTTATATGGTTTGTCTGGCATGGGTGATTTAATTGCGACATGTTCAAGCCCTATGTCAAGAAATTATACTGTAGGAGCGATGTTAGGTAAGGGTAAAAAGATAAATGACATTTTAGAAGAGTTAGGTTCTGTAGCAGAAGGTGTGAAAACTTCTAAAGCTGTTTGTGACCTTGCAAAAAAACTTGATATAGAGGTGCCGGTATCAAGTGCAATATATGAAGCGGTTTATACAGATATTACTCCGGCTCAGGTTTTGTCAAAGCTTATGAATAGAAAGCTTAAAAAGGAAGAAAGCTATGTTTAAGTACGCTGTACACTACTTAAAAAATATATTTGTTCCGCTTAATTGCCCTGATAATATAAATCTCAATAATGGAGACATGGTTATTGTGCGAACTGAAAAGGGCGAAGAAGCTTTAAAAGCATTTCTTGTCAATGATGAAGTTGCAAAATTATTTTCTGAATCAGATAAGACTCCTTCTCCTTTTGATTTCATAAGGGTTATGACAAAAGAAGATATGATAACTCTGGAAGAATTAAAAAAAGACGAGGTAACATCATATTTTAAGTGCAAAGAACTTGTAAAAAAACATAATCTTAATATGAATTTAGTTCAGTGCAGAATAACATTTGACAAAAGAAAAATTTCCTTTTACTATACAGCTCCAGAACGAGTTGATTTTAGAGAACTTTTAAAAGATCTTACACAAGTATTTAAGAGAATGAGAATAGATTTACGTCACATAGGTGTAAGAGACGAATCCTCCATAATGTGTGGATGCGGTATTTGCGGAAAGCCGTTTTGCTGTTCAAGTTATTTGAGAAAATTTGAATCTATTAATGTAAAATTAGCAAAAGATCAGGGAATGCCAATTACACCATCAAAAATTTCTGGAACTTGCGGTCGTTTGTTATGTTGTTTAACTTATGAATATTCAAACTATATTGAAGCAGCAAAGGGAATGCCTCCAATAGGTTCTACGGTTATGACTCCTTCCGGACTTGGAAAAGTTTGTTTTATACAATTCTTAAATAATTCTGTTGCAGTAAAATTTGAAGATGGTAAAATAAAAGAGTACAACAAATCTGAAATAGAAATGGTTGATGCTGATGTAAATGTAGAAATTGATATTTCAAACATTAATGACTATACGACTGACGAGAAGGTTGATGCTAAACAGTTAAAACAACTTGAAGATGACAAGAACAGTTCAACAGGAAATATATAAAAGAAAGTCGAATAATTACTTATGAAAGTTCAATCAATAAATAACACCCCTACCCAGAGTTTTGGAGCTCTCATAATACATCCGGGAAGTTTTGAAGCTTTAAGACATTCAAAATATTTTCCTGACAAAAGTTATCCGCAATATAATCAACATCTTATAAGATTTTGCAGAAAAATTGTGGAGTTAAAGAAAATTTCTGAATGTAATAATGCTTATAATGTTGTTGTAAAACCAGACAAGAGTGTTCATTCTGGTAAAATCGTAATAGAAAATTCTGATGGCTTTGAGCAAACAGGGTTTACCAGGTCTTTTAGAAGTGTTTTTCGAGTTCGTTCAATGGAGCCTGCCAAAAAAATCTCTAAAGAGCAAGAACCATCTTTAATTAAGAGATTTATATATAATCAAAAGGTTAATATAAGAAATAAAAAATTGACAAAAAAACAATTGAAAATGGAAGATTACTTGGATATTGTTGTGAATAATGTTAAAGAGGTTGTGTTGAATGCTAATTATTTAGCGTCGTTGCGAGAAAAAAAACAAAATTAAGAAAAGGAGTAAGATATGCTTGAAAAAATTGAGAGATTACAAATAATTTCCCTTGGTTTGTTAATAGCATTGGCAATAGTAGTTTCGACGAAAATGGTTTCGTCTACTATTTCAGATAATGAAATATCCGTAACGGGATCTGCTTATGAGATTGTAAAATCAGATTCAGGAACTTTAAATTTTGATATTTCAGTAAAACGAGCAACAAAGCAAGAAGCTTATGTAGCAGCACAAGATCAAATTAGAATAGTAAAAAAGTATCTTTCTGATAAACAGATTACGAATGTGGATTTAAAAACTATAAATGGCTATTATACTTATAAAAGAGACTCTAAAACTGGTGCATACACAGATATAAGAGAAGCTTATAATTTATCACAACCGATTACAATACAGTCAGATAAAGTGGAATTAATAAAAGAAATATCAAATGAAATAACAGGACTAATTAATCAAGGAGTTGACATTAATGTCTATGCTCCTTCATACGATTATTCTAAGCTTGGTGATTTAAAAGTATCATTGCTTGAAAAGGCTTCCCAAGACGCAAAAAATAGGGCAATGTCGATGTTAAAACCTACTCGAAATTCTGTCGGAAACATCAGTTCTGTAAGAATGGGTGTGTATCAAATAACACCCGTAAATTCAACGGATGTTTCTGACATGGGTATAAATGATACTTCGTCTATAGATAAAAAAGTTACTGCTGTTGCAAATGTATCTTTTAAAATAAAATAAAATTATATTAGCAATATTGCAAGTGTATATAAACTGTGATAGAATATAAGTATCACAAATAAGAAGAGGATATTATTATGGATGTAAGTTCAGTTGGCTATGGAAGTGCTCTGACTCCTGAAGTTCAAGCACAGTATGCTGCAAAGTGTATGGAAATGTCTCAGCAAACAAGCTATATAGCAGGTTCATTGATTGAGGATACCTTAGAAATTTCTGCTGAAGCGCTTGCTAAGTGCACAGAAGAGATGAATGCCAGTATAGAAAAGATGTTGTAATAAAAAACTCGGTTGTAAAACCGAGTTTTTTATTATGTTAATTAAAATTTTGCGTAAGATCCGATGATTCTAATACCTTGAGCTTGAGGCTCCAGATCTTTAATGAGTTCTTTTATGACTTCGTCGTCCTTATGTCCGTCAAAATCTATAAATACAGCTTGTTCTTCTGCATTATTATTCATCATTTTAGAATTAATTTGGGTAATATTGATATGATATTTCACAAAAACCTTTACGATATCTAGTAACGCACCTTGTCTATCATTTAGAAAAAGTACAATACTGGTTTTATCTTTTCCGGTAGATTGCGTCGAGGCATCACCTATCACAATAAATCTACGTTTATTATCTTTATCGTCTTCTATATGTTCTTTTAAAATATTAAGATTATATAATTCAGCTGTTTTATGTGTTCCTATTATTGAGTAAGTTAAATTATAATTATTTAACAGTCTGGCAGCTTCATCCATACTTGCTGCAACCACAATATTAAGTTGTCTTGGCATTTCATCTCGTACAAAATTTTTGCTTTTTGCAAGAGCGTTTGGATTTGCGATAAGCCCAGTTAAGCTGTAAAATTCGGTAGTTTTTGACAATATGCAATCATTTACAGGAACAATTGTTTCTGCAAGAATTTGAATATTCTGATTTTTTGTTAATATCAAATTATCAATTGTTTCTCTTATTATTCCTTTATAAGTTGTTTCTACAGGCAAAACTGCTATTGCATTACAGTTTTCGTCAACGTAATCAATGCATTCTTTTATTGAGTTGAGTGAACGCTGATATAAATATAAGTCGTATGCTTTAAAAAGCTTGTCCTTGGCAATTTCTGAATAAGAACCACCCATCCCAAGGCAAATAACTTCATTGAATTCTTCAAACATAATAAACTCCATTTTGATTAATTATATAATAAATTAAAAAATATGTAAATTTTTGTAAAAATTTAAAAAAAATCCTAAAGTTTTAATATAAATATGCCGATATATACTCTATAGATAACATAAGGAGAAAATATGAACATAGATGGAATCGGATTTCAGGGAATATATTCAAAGAATGGGGTAGAGGGTAAAAACAACAAAAATAAATCACAAGTAGGTGATGGAACAGCGGATTTATCTTCATCTGCAGGAGTTTCTTCTTCTTCCGCAGAAAGCGATGTTAATAAAGTTCAGGAATTTTATTTAAAGTTTAAGGCTGGTGTTTTAACTTTTGAGGAATTGTGTTCAAGACTTGAAAGTCTTGGGGTGGAACTTCAATATGAAAAAGATGCCGAAGGAAATAATATTGGCATATCATTTAAAACACAAGAAGGTTCTGTATACTGTTCCGCAACAAAAGAAGAAAATAACGCAACAAATATTATTTCAGATGAAAATAATACTACAGTGGAAGAAATTGACGAAAATGGTCTTGTTGTGACCAAAGAAAAACGTTCCGACGGTAGTCTTACGATTACTAAGAAGGATAAAAACGGAAATCTTGTTGAAGTAGAAGAACGCAATGCAGATAATCAATTAGAAAAACTAACATTGTACAACAAAGCCGGTAGAGTAGAATGTACTAAAGAGTATGAATATAATGAAGATGGCTCCTATATAGAAACCGTAAAAAATGGTTCAAGGTATGTTGTTAAGAAAACAGAAATTAGTGCAGATGGTAAAACTCTTGAAGATTTAACACCGGAAAATGCAAAAAGTATTTTAAAAGGTCAGCTTTTTGTAATGGAAGATATAATCGATGCTGGTTTTAATTCAGTAGATATAATTAAGCATTTTGCTATAGTGGGTGGAAATGATGGAAATTTTTACTACGAAATAAAGACTGATGCAGGAGAGTCTCAATCATTGGATGACTTTTACAGTAGTGTTATGAAACAAAAAGCAGATGAAGTAATTGCAAAATATGAATCGGGCTCTATTACTTTTGCAGAAATAATACAAGAAATGAAAAATGCAGGTTTGACAGGTATCACCGGCAATATTAATACAGATGGAACCAATTCTATAGTATATCAGTGTGGTAATCAAACTTATACTATAGAAGATACAAGCTTTAGAGATATAAATAAAGCTTGGCTGGAATGTCTGACAAATGGGGACAGTGTTAAAAGTTTTACGAATACTCTTGAAAAATATAAAGAAGTTTCAGACATAGAATATTCAAAAACTGATTATGGTTCCGAAAAAATTACGTTCAAATTCAACGGAATTCTGCAGACTTTTGTCTCTATTCCTCAAAGTTTAGACTTCTCAGATAAAGAAGAAGATAAATAATTATGAACGTCCTATTTCCGTAGCTCTAGAAGCCATTGATTTAGATATGTTAACTAGAGCTAAGTTGGCTTCATAAGCTCTTTGTGCCATAATAGCATCTGCCATGTCAACCATAGCGTTAACGTTAGAAGCTCTTATATATCCGTTTGCATCAGCATCAGGGTGCCCCGGAGAATAAATTCTTTCTCCAACTGTCGGGTCTTCAACGCAGCCGTTAAAAACTACTCCGCCTTGTAAATACGGTAGAGTACCTGTTCCAAAAACATCATTTTTCATAACGTTCATCAACCCGTGAAAAGATATATCTTCTGTTGCATTAAGAACAGGAATTCGTCTTACATAATTTGGTGTATCAACGTTAGCGATGTTTTTTGCGTGAATATCTAAGCGCATCCCGTGCGCTTGAAGAGCATTTGCACCTATATTTATTGACTCTAATATACTCATCTTAATGCCTCACTTTCCTAAAATGTTATTTCCCTACATTAATTACAGTTTTCATTTCTGTAATTATATTAGACATTCTTCTTGTCGCCATTGTATAGAGAATAGAATTCTTCTGAATTTCTGTTAATTCCTGTGCAATATCTATTTCTTTTTTCTGCCTGTCTTCAAGAACGCCCGATGGTCCAAGTTCTGTTGAAAGCTTAGTTTCGAGAGGACTATTCATTGAGCCTAAATACATTGAAAAATCAATATCTCTTCTTACATACCCAGGGGTATCAACGTTAGCAACGTTTGAGCCCAAAGCTCTTTGTCTTTGAGATATCAAATCCATCATTAAATTAGTTTTTCCCATTGAATCCAAACTTGTAAATGTCATTTTATACTATCCTATTCTCTAATATTTATTGCTTTGTTGTACATATCATCTGCAACTTTCATTAAGTTCATACTCGCAATCATTGAAGTGTTAAGTCTCATAAGGTCATTAATTTCATCATAAATGTTTGTATTTGAAGCTTCTGTTGCGTATTGTCTGATATTGTCAGAGTTTTTGATAATTTTTGGTGCTCCAGACTCTTGATTATAAACCATTTTGTTATTATGCCCCTGCTCTAATGCTTCAGGACATTCAAACTGTACGATAGGAATTGTTCCAATCTTTTCGGGAAGGGAACCGGCATCATCATAATTGATAACATCTCCATTTGGTTTAATTTCAAGCTTATAAGAATTTGCAGGAATTTTAATGCCATCACCGACCATCCAATCATCAACCGTCATCAAATATCCGCCTTCACCTCTTTTAAAAGAACCATCCCTCGTATATTGAATTTCACCTTCCGAAGAAACAACAGGAATATAGCCTTCGCCATTTATTGCTATGTCATAAGGGTTTTTGCTTATCCTAATCGAGCCTTGCATTGCATTTGTTCTTATGGCCCCATCAATATATCCATCTTCCCTTAGGATTTGTTCAAAACGTGAAGTTTTATATGCCGCAGTATTGTAGTTAGCAAGGTTATTTGCCAGATAACCTAGTTTTTCAAACTGCATAGTTGCATTATTTATACTTTTTCGCACTACTGCTTGCATGTTATACATAGCTTAAACCTCCTAACTTGAACTTCCTAGCTGACTTATAACTTTTTGTAAATTACTGCTTTCTATCAAAAATATCTGTCTATTTGCCTCAAAATTTCTAACAACAGGCTTAACAGCAAGGAATTCTTGTTGTATAGAAACATTTGAATATTCATTATATCCTTGCTTAACATCTGGATTAAGAACAGCCATTCCGTTAGAATCAACAATACCAAGATATCCAGCTTCTAATAATTGATTAGAATCCTTAGCATATACACTGATTTTACCTTTTGTATTAACAACAACTTGCGAAGGGTTATCAGGAACTACTGGAAGTTTTATGGGCATACCGGCAGCTGATAGTACCGGATTATCTTCAAGATTCAGCAAATTCCCTTCTCTATCAAGCTTAAATCTACCATCACGCGTAAGCTGGACACCTTCAGGGGTTTGGATTTGGAAATATCCTTTATTCGCCATAGTTATGTCAAGAGGATTTTTGGAAACCATAATACGTCCTACCTGATCATCAACTGTACTAGAAAGTCCGTGGACACCAATATATTCTGTAAAAGATGAAACAATAGGTTCACGTCTTTGATATCCGACTTTATCAAATCCTAAAACGTTTTCATTTATCATACCTAAAATTTCACTCTGAACGTGCATTGCCCTTATAGAGGACTTCATACCCTGTTCACAGAATCTTACGCCACCATTGATTTGCATAGTTGTACCTCTTTTAACATTTTAAACGGATAGTTAATACATTTACTTTAATAAATTTATTAAAAATCGTCTATTTAAAGTAGTTTAATATTCAATATAATGAAGAAAACAAAGAAGTCAAAAAAGAATTTATTAATTTGTATTGACAATAAAATATGTTTTTTATATCATAAAACTTGACGCCGGTATAGCTCAACGGTAGAGCAACGGTTTTGTAAACCGTAGGTTGTAGGTTCGATTCCTATTACCGGCTTTTCTTATTAAAGGCCCTTCGCGGCATTAAGCCTTTGTGGCGCAGGGGTAGCGCACTCCCTTGGTAAGGGAGAGGCCACGGGTTCAAATCCCGTCAAAGGCAAATTTAATGAAAAGAGAATATGGGTAGGTGGCCGAGTGGCTAAAGGCGACAGACTGTAAATCTGTTCACGAGAGTGTACGGTGGTTCGAATCCACCCCTGCCCACCACTAAAAAAGACTTCGTAAGGAGTCTTTTTTTAGTGAGTGAAAAAATATTTATGCAAAAAGGGGGTGAGAAGAGAACCACCTTTGAAGTGGTTCGAGCGCGAGCGAGCAAGACAATCCACCCCTGTCCACCACTAAAAGAGACTTCGTAAGGAGTCTTTTTTTAGTGAGTTGTAGTTGTAGGTTGGGTGAAACCCAACAATAAATTATTTTCAAAATGCCTAAGATTTAGCATGTATGATGCGGTAAATCTCTGATTTACCGCATCATACAAACTGGGCAATGTATGCCCAACCTACGTTTGAAATTTTTACGATTATGCTCAAAATTTTTAAAATGGCAATTTTTATTACTTTTTTTACTTTATTTTAATGTAAGTATTGGATTAAAAGGATTAAAAATAAAATGAGTTTTGTAAAAAATTGCTTTTTTAGAAAAAATATACCAGATTATTTGTATCATTTGACAACTAAAGACAATTACTGCAATATACTTCGTGATGGTGTAATTAAACAAAACCATGACAGGTTTCTTAATAAAAATGCTGTTTTTACAGTTGAACAAAATAATTTTATTCATGAATGGTCAAAAACTTTTATTAATAACGAGAATCTTCAAGATATGTTAATAGAGCATATTAGTTTAGGTGACGATAATGTTGTTTTAAAAATTTCTACAAAGAATTTGGATTTAAAAAAATTATTTATAAGAAATCAAAAGAAATATTTTGATTTTAAAAACAGTATGTATGATAAATTGCCAAAGAATCCCATAAAATTTTTGGAATGTATTATGGATGCTTTTCATTTAAAATATGGTACACTTGCGGCTTTAAAAAAGTTTTTTAACAAAAATAAACCTTATGAATACATATACAAAGATGAAATTAATGCACGGGAAATAGATAGCATTATTTCATTAGATGAATTTTTAGGTAAAATGCATTCTTCAAGATCCAACACATAGTTTGTAAGTTGGGCTGAAAGCACAACTTACAAACTTAAATTATTTTTTCTTAAACAAATTTGTTATAGTATCAACAGGAGCAGAATATGTAAACAAGACTTGGTCTGTCTTAGAAAAACTTGTTTCTCCTTTCATGTTTTGTCTAGAATATTCAAGTGCAAAACGACCTGCTTTTGTGTTATTATATGAAACCCCAGCCCCAAATGTATTTGTTTTACTTGAGGTTGCGTAATAATTATTATATTTGCCAGTTAATGAAATATCTTTATAAGTTAAACCGGCATTTAAATTTAAACTATTACTAAATTGAGTCGCCATTTCTGGAACTGCTGTTATGCTTAAATTATTATTCAACATCACGTTAGCACGGAAATTTTTTGAATTATACCTATAATTTGCACCAAAGGAAGGATTTGCTGTAACTGTTTCAGTTTCTGTATTGTAAGTAAAATCAGAAGATGGATTAAGATTCCAAAAACTATTACCAGATTTAATGCTAAAATTTGCACTAGAATTAGCTAAAATACTTATTCCCTCAGGTGCAAAACTAACTCCTGTGGCATTCGTAAACTTTCCGGCATCATAAGAAAGCTTAACATTTGTCGAATTAGATTTTACTGAATTTTCAATTATATTGCCACTTTCATCAGGCATTTTAAATTTATTCACATTCAAACTATTCTCTATATTTAATCCTAATTTTTTATATTTGGCATCAATGCTCTGACTATAGTAAACTGAGGTATTATCAGCATTTATATTGGAAGTTGTAGATAAAGACATATCTTGACGGTTATAGGATGCATTCAAATAAGCATTATATGTATGAACTGTATCAGTAGAACTATCTGGCGAAGTCGAATTTAAAGCGTAAGTTTCGCCCTTTGTAAAATTAGTATTTACACTCCAATTCTGATTATTGTAGCCAATTCCTAACGTATGATTATCAGTTATAGTTTGAACATTACTTTTTACTTCATTATCAGTACTGGACTGATTTTTATAGGTTAATTGTTCAGATAAATCCGTTAGTTTAAAACCATCACTTTTTTCTAAGCCTTTTCCTTTTGGAGCATCAGAAATTGACCAGTTTTCGCTTGCTTGTTTTAATTGTTCAATTTGTATTTTATATTGTTCCATTAGTCTTTTATCATTAGCTGTAGGTGAGGCCTTTAGTCTTATTTTTGAATATTTTGTTTCTAACTCTTTGATTTGCTTATAAAACGGGTTAGATTCATTTCTTATTGCAGAATATTGACGATACGCATCATTTTCGTATTCAGACGATCCAACTTTTTTTACCATACCATTTTGTGCAAGATCTTTCAATGCCAGATTTTTATCAATTTCATCATTTAATTCGCTAATTTTTTCTTCATATTTTTTTATTTGTTCATTAGTTTTAACTGTATCTTTCAAAAGATTTAAGTATTCTGTTTGCTCTTCCTTTGTTAAATTTTCAAAACCATACAAATATCCTTTTGTATAAATTTCTCCGGTAAAAGAATTTTCTTTTTCATTAAAAATTCCCATTTGGAAAGAAGATATATCATATTCCTTTGCATTTTCAGGGAGTTCAGATTTATCTTTATAACCTTCCCTTGAAACATTATGAAGTTTTTCAAATTCCATTAATTTTTTGAAATTATTTTGACTTATTAATTCTACTTGCTTATGTTCTAATTTTTCTATTTTTTTATTTAATTTATCTATGTTTTTACTATAATGAGCCACGACTTTATTGTTTATATTTTGTCTTAACTTATCAATTTCTGCCTTACGTTCTTCCAACTGTTTTAATTGTTGTTGGTAATTAGTCCATTCTTCATCGCTAAAATCACCACTGTTATCTTTATCATATTTTTGAAAAATTGTATTTATTATAGGATTGCCGTCTTTGTAATTAACTTTTGTATTTCGGTTAAACCTTATTTCTCTAAAATTAATAGGGGTATTTTCCATATATAGTCTCCTATGTATATAAAGAATATATATTATAAGCAATTTCATATTTTCAATTTTTTGTTACATTTGTTTATAAATACTTTAAGGTGAATTCAAGAAGCAATCGTAACACTATGAAAGTTGAAAAATTTGTTTAGGTGGGGGCAAATATATTTTTTTGAAAGTATTTAAGTTATTTGCCAAAATGAAGTTTTTTAATTAAGAATTTTCATTGGCCTATTGTTAATCCATTTTTCAATATACACGATTTCTTCATCAGCGTGTATATTTGGGTAGAAATTCCAACAACTGAAATCAAGGACTTTCTTTATAATCCAGTAAATGTCTAAACACTTGTTGGACTGAAAGCTCAACTTACTTTCTGAAATTTAAGTATTTTGTGAGATATAAAATCCCTTTACTCTACGTATCCCGTTCTTTTAAAAACATCTAACATTTCCATTCCCTTTTTGCCGAATACATTCTCGATGTCAGATTCTTTACCACATTTGTTGTTACACAGATACTTAAACATTACTTTATATAGTGAATCCGATTCTTCATAATCTTCTTTTCCGATAAATCCAAAAAATTGTTTAATCCAGTTAATTAGTTTGCTGAATTTAGTAGTATCTTTAGGATTTAATATAGAGGGAGTTTTTTTATTTTCGAAAATATCTACTCCTAATTGTCCATAATTTTGACGTATGTATTGAATATTTTTATTATGATCTCTGGAAATAAGTTTTTGTAAAGGTATTTTATAGTATACTGCTAAATTATTTGACATAAAACTAGTCCTTATCCTTGTATTATACAAAAAATATTTGACGTTTGTAAATTTATGTAAAAATTATATATGGTATAGGCAATTATCTTTAACATTTATACTTTTTATATATACGAGGAATTTATTATATGGGATTTGGAACAATATCAAATACATTTATAAACTGTAATGGACATTCAGTTTCTTTTCATTCAAACAGTTTGAGTCCATTTGTTTGTTGCCGGAGTTTTGGGAGTTTTAGTCCGGGGTGTTTCGGCTTTGGCTTCAATCCGATGTGTGGAAATCCATATGCTTTTGGAGCCGGAGCAGGGCTGGGTTTCGCTGCCGGTGTCGCATTAACTCCTTTGTTACCTTCGGTTTTTAAAGGTATAGGTCAAGGCTGTTCTTGGCTTTGGAATAAGGCAATCGTTCCTGCAGCCAAAGGAGTTTGGGAAGGAGTAAAGTGGGTCGGAAATGGTATAGCAAAAGGAGCTAAATGGGTTTGGAACGGAGTAAAAAACTTATGGAATAATATCTTCCACAAAGATTCTAAAGCGAAACAAGCTTAGATGTAAACTGGGAACGGTCTACTTCATTAAAGTTTTTAATTATGCCTGACAATCCGTTTATTTTTTTGTAAAATTCTATTGGTTCAATTGAATCAACGGCAATAATCTTTCCTATACCTGCTGATTTAGCCGCATTTATTCCTGCAATTGCGTCTTCAAAAACAATGCAGTCTTTAGGTGCTAATTTGATTTTTTCTGCTGCAATCATGAATATATCCGGTGCAGGTTTTCCTGGAATTTTACCATTTGAATAAACGATTTTATCAATATCAAACCAACGAGCCAGATTAAATTCCTTTATATAAAATTCAACGTTGTCCCATTCTGACATTGTTGCAATTGTTCTTGGAATGTTGTTTTCTTTTAAGTAATCTAAAAATTCTATTGCCCCCGGTGCAAGTTTGAAATTTTCTTTATCAAGAAGGCATCTTTTTCTATATAATGCTTCCTTTTCTTTTGCATATTTTTCTACCATTTCTGGAGTTGGTCTTTTGCCTATTGCGTATTGGATAATATCCTCATTTGTATGCCCGAACATTTTATCGCGCATTTCTTCTTTGGTAAATGAAGTTCCTCTTAAAATTTTGGAAAATTCTAGCCAAGCATCATAATGTAGTTGTGAATCCCAATATAAAGTTCCGTTAAAATCAAAAATTACACCCTTCATAGTTATGATTATACTATAAAAATATGGTATAATGGTTTTATGAGAAAGTTTTTAGTGTTACTAACAATCTTTGCTTGTACGTTGTCTGTAAGGGCTGAAATTCCGCAGAAACGGCAATATATACCTGTAAATAGGATGAAAAAGCCTCCGGTAGGAACCTTTAAGAAGAAAAAAGACGGTACTATTGTTCAATATAATGACAGAGGAAAAAAAATTGGTGAGTATCAATTAGAGAATAACAGCTATAAGAAAGTAAAATGAAATTTAATCTGAGTTTAGAAAATATTAATTATATTAAAATTAATTATGAAGATTCTGATGGGGTTAGACATTGTGCTAAAGTTGCGATTAAACATTTAAGCTCTGTTGATATTTTGGCGTGCATGAAATATGAAAAATTTGTAAGTATTCCTTTTCCTCAGGATGTTACGGTTAATTTTGCTTGTGATAGTGCGCTTTATCAAGCTAAAACTACATTGAAATATGTGGATAGAGATGACACATATATTTTCTTTACGATAAAATTACCTGATGATATAGTTTACAAGCAAAATAGAGAATATTTCAGGGTAAAAATGGATGATAGTGTACTTTTGCGCTTTGACGGTCTCGTGATACCGGCGAGAATATGCGACATTTCTGCAGGTGGTATAAAAGTTAGACTGGATGAAAGTATACAATTTCCTGAAAATATAGTGATTGATATTTTGTTTAAGACTGGAGAAATAAAAACAAAGGCTAAGTTTATCCGTCTTGATGATGAGGAGGAAATGATAACTGTATCATTTGAGTTTGAAAATTTATCTGATACGAATCGTGATATAATTTCACAAAAATGTATTCAAAAACAGTTGGAAGACAGGCGAAAAGCTCTAGTGTAAATTTTTGTAACAAAAAGGCAAAAATTCCTTCGAAAAAGTTTTACATGTAATAGAAGTGTGTAAAACCACAAGGAGGTTTTTATGGATGTTGTATCATTTCATGGTGGTGAAACGACAGGCAGTGTTGGTGTCAAAACAAATAATCAAATCCGGAAAAATCCTATTGAAACACCTTTGCAAACTCCAGGTGGTGATACCGTGAATTTTCGTGGAAAAGATTACGAAGAATCTTCTTCTGCTGGGTCAACTCTATTGAAAGGGCTCACCTCTATCGCAGTTGTTGTTGGGGCTTTAGGGATTGCTCATAAAAAGAATGTATTTGGAAAAATTAAAAATGCGAATATAAGAAAACATATCGAAAAAGTGACTGAGCCTTGTTATAAAATTTGTCACAAAGTTAAAGAGTTAGTGATGTCTGCTTATAATAAAGTCAAAGACAAGTTTTCAAAATAGTTTAATAACAAATAACAACACAAAAAGGACAAATAAATTGTCCTTTTTGCCTTTTGAAAGACTTTGTTAAACAGAAAATTACATATTTCCTGTTGCGAAAGAAGCAGCTTCTTCATAAGGGTTTTCAACCCCAGTGCTTTGTGCAGCCTTAAATGCTGTTTCAAAAGCCTTGTCCGAATTATCTGCAATTTGCGGATTTTCAAGAAGGGCTTTTAAGTCGTGCGTAGTATCATCAGCACCTTTAAATAACATTGAACGACCAATGACTTCTGCTTTAGGATCAGAAAAATCATTTATTTTAGGAGAATTCATTTCTGCAGCAACTTCTTGGGGATTTTCTTGTGGTTGTTGTCTTGAAATGCCACTGTAGTTCAATTGATTTACACTAAATTTTGGACCATTTACTTCACTCATTTATATTACCTCGCTAATTATTTAATTATATCATATTCAGTTTTTAATCAACTATCCATTAGTTCTAAAACGTAAGATTAATTTTTTTTGCTAGTTGAGTGGTGATTTTTACGAAAAAATTTACAAAAATTTACTATTTATATTGACTTTGTTATAATTAATATATGGCTAATGATATAGAGTCTTTGCAAAATATTCTAAAGAAAGATCCCTCAAATTTTCAAGCGAGAAGAGAGCTTTCGATTTTACTGATAAATAACGGTTTTAATGAAGAAGCTGAGGGAAATTTGCAGTATTTATTGAAATATTTTTCTGATGATGCAGAAATTTATTATAATTTGGGAATAGTTAGCGAAAAATTGAAGAAGTTTGATGATGCAAAAAATTATTATCAAAAGGCTATAGAAATTTCGCCTCAGGAGGATTTTTATTACAATTTAGGAGATGTTCTGGTTGAACTTAAGGATTGGGATAATGCAATAGATGCTTTTAGAAAAGTTTTGGAGACGGATCCTGAGGATGGAAATTGCTATTTTAATTTGGGCGTATGCTATTTTAATAAAGATGAAAAAAATTTAGCTCTTGATAATTTTCAAAAAGCAGTTTCTATCAATCCCAAAGATGTGTATGCTTATTTTTATCTGGGCTATATTTATCAAAACGACGGCTTAACAAATTTTGCGGTGGATAGTTATAACAAAGTGCTTGAAATCTCACCTGATTATAGCTGGGCTTATTTTAATTTAGGTTCAATCGCTTTCAAGAACGGTAATTTAGAAGAGGCAAAAAATTATCTGCTAAAGACAATTCAATATAATTCTTCTGATATAGAAGCGTATAAGTTACTTACAAAAATTTGTTTGAAATCTGGAGAAACGGAAGATATTCTTGAAATTTTACACACAAGGCTTCAAGCTGATGAAAATGGCGATATATATTATTGCTTGGCAAGAGTTTATAAATACATTGGTGATTCTGAAAAATATTGTGATAATTTGGAGTTAGCTCTCAATAATCCTTATTCGCTCACTTTTCAGAAAAAAATTGTTAAACAAGAATTTGAATATATGGAACAAAAATTAGATAGGAAAGAAAAAATAGAGCCTCAGGCAATTGTGGAAGAATATTCTTCTGAAAATCAAGATTTGGAAAATATGTCTGATGATACTGATATAGACGAGGAATATTTTGAAGAAGACTCAGATGAGGAGTTATCTGAAGAAGACGAAGAATTGTCCGATGAGAGTGATGAGGATTCCGAAGAGGAAGAAGATATCTCGGATGATGAAGAGATAGAAGACGATATGGAAGAAGATGATTATTTCTCAAACGAAGATGAAGATGAGAATGATTTTGGAGAAGACGCATCTTACGATGATGAGGTAGATGAAGAACAAGACGAGTAGGGTATGTTATCGAAGATTTTTATAAAAAATTACATATTGATAGATGAATTAGAGTTAGACTTTTCTGAAGGGCTTAATATAATTACAGGTGAAACCGGGGCCGGAAAAAGTATATTGATTAATGCAATAGATATTGCGTTTGGCGCAAGAGCTGGGAAAGAGATTATTAAAGGTGATGCGGATAAAGCTGTTATAGAGCTAACGTTGGTAAATAAAAAACAGGTTTTGGCGGAGTTTTTTGAAGAGAACGGAATTGATGACTGCGGTGATGAGATAATTTTGTCAAGAGAGGTTACTAAAAGCGGCTCTCGCTCAAGAGTTAACGGCTGTTTGGTTAATCAAGATTTTATGAAGCATTTCAGGGAATTGTTTATTGATGTTCATTCTCAACATCAGACATATTCTTTTTTGCAGCCAAAGTATCATATTATGCTGCTGGATGCATATGCAAAGGGTACTTGCGGTGAGCTTCTTGACAAATATAAAGAAGAATATGCGCATTACAAAGACATGCTCAACAAATTGGAAGAACTTAAGAATTCTGCGGACAAAACTTCTGAACAAATCGATTTTCTGAAATTTCAGGTTAATGAAATTGATGAAGCTCAAATAAAGTCTGCAAATGAGGACGAGGAATTAAATAATGAACTTGCCGTTCTTGAAAATGTAGAAAAACTAAAAGATTTGACTGGAAGTTCTTTTTGGGCTATTTCAGGCGATGATGGCGCGATTATGGATGGACTTTTGCAAATTAAGATGAATTTGGCGAAAGCTTCCGGAATGGATAATTCACTTGAAGAGCAGGAAAATAGTTTGATAGAGGCGATTGAAATTCTTAAAGATTTGTCGACTTCTCTTAGAGAATACTCAACATCTTTAGACAATGATGAAGAAAGAATTAATACAATACAAGAGCGCTTATTTGTATTGGAAAAGCTAAAACGAAAATATGGCGGAACCCTTGAGAATGTCATGATTCAGGGCGAAAATTTGCGAAAGGAACTGGAAGGGATAGAGTTTTCTACCCAAAATATAGAGGAGCTTCACGCAAAGATTGATGCTCAAAGAAATGAACTTGAGACGTTGGCTGGCGAAATTTCCGAACAAAGAAAGAATTACGCTCAGGTTTTATCCGGCTTAATTGTAGAAAAGCTTGAAAAGTTGGAGCTTCCGAAAGTCAGATTTGAAATCCATTTCGAGAAGTGTGAGCTTGGCGTAAACGGATTTGACAAAGTTGAATTTTTAATTTCAACTAATATTTCAGAAGGCTTAAAACAGCTAGCTAAAGTAGCTTCCGGTGGTGAAATTTCAAGAGTAATGCTTGCGATAAAAACAATTTTTGCCCAAAGTGATAATATTGAAACCGTTATATTTGATGAAATTGATACCGGAATTTCAGGAAAAACCTCACAAGCTGTAGCTGATGAAGTTAAAGAGCTATCTAAATATATGCAAATAATTATGATAACTCACCAAGCTATAATTGCTTCAAAGTCTGACAAGCATTTCTATGTTAAAAAGACTCAAGATGGACGTACTAGTGTTGATATATCTGTTCTGGAAGGTGATGCCAAGCTTAGGGCAGTTGCAGAACTTGCAGGGGGCGAAATTACAGATGAGTCTTTGAAATTTGCAAAAACTCTAATAAACTAAAAAAACGGAGCCGAACTCCGTTTTTTTTACATTATTATGATAAGAATGAACTGTAATTTTGTTGCATTTGAGCTATTGTCATTTCCATCTGGTAGAACTTATCCTCTAATTGAGCTCGATAAGTTTCTATACTTGTATTTTTTTTGGTTATTTTTTCTTCCATCTTGGTAATGTCAGAATCCAGAGTTGACGTTTTAATATCGAAATACCCGGTTGTTGCAGAAAGAGTTTGTTCAACAGCACTTTCCATCATGCTTAAAACGCCATTTTCACCTGTTAATAACGACTTAACGGATTCAGGGTTTTCTTCTAAAGCTTTTTTAAATTTTTCAGTATCAAGAGAAAGTTCATATGTGTCTGTTGATAAGTTGTTACCATCAGCAGCAGCAGTTGAAATACCTATATCAGATAATAATTTATAGATTCCGCCGTTTGTAGCATTAGAGCCTGTAGCATAGCTTTTTAGTGTTCGTGTAAGGCTTGTGAGTGAACTTTCGCCATGAAGATCTCCACCGCTTGCAGTAACTTCTTCAACTTTAGCGACTGCTGCGTTATATGCCTCTATAAATTCATTGACGGCATCTTCCAGACCAGAAGTATCTTGTGTTATTTGTAACGTAGTATTGCCATCTTCTTCCGTATTAGCTCTGTTTAATGTTAAGGTAACACCATCAATTCTTGAAATATCAGAGGTTACAGTGTTAGATGTTGAAGTCATTGTTGTGCCATTAATAGAAAAGATAGCGTTTTTCCCAAGCTCTTGAGTTTCTGTGTACATTTTAGATGAGACAAGATTACCTTCATCGTCCCATTCAGAAGTGGTGAAGCCCATTACATCAGTAAAATTACTTGTGCCTGCTTCGATATTGATATAAGAAGCGCCTTCTACTGTCGAAGTTATAGCAAGCTTACCAGTAGCATCATCCCAGTATGCATATGCTTGAGCCTTATCACTGCTGTTTATTTGTGATATTAGGGATGATAAAGTTGTATTGTCATCTATCGTAAATGTTGCATCTCCAATTGTGAAAGTACCGGCGGTAATTTTCTGATTAAAACCTGAATCATCAGCGGTAAGCTTTGAGGCAACAGAAGCTTTGTATAGTGAATTAGTAGATGAATAAGTTCCATCCTCTTGTTTCGTTAATCCAATTAGTGAAACAATATTAGAAGAATCTGTTGTAGAACCAATATTAATCGAATCGGAACCATTTTGAGCTGAAAAACTCAAAACACCACTTTCATCAATTTCTGTCTTAACTCCAAACTCTGCCATACGAGCTTTTAGGTCTCCCAAAGTATCTGTCTTTTCTATATTTACTGTATGTTTTTGCCCGTTAACATATGCGGTTAAGGTTCCAGCAGTAATTCCTAAATTGGATAACAGAGTTTCATCATCTGCAACAGCACTGGCAGAATCCTTGGAAGTTGCTTTTGTTGCAGTGGCAAGTTGCTGTACTTTAATATCGTAATTCTGTCTTAGAGCGTTACTGGTAACTGTTGCTGTAAATATATCTTCATTGGAAGATGTTGCCGAATTTTGTGCAAATAAATCAAAAGTGCCGCCAAATTTGGCATCTGTCAATTTTTCTATCGCAGAACGCAAGGTAGAAAAAACGCTTCTAGTATCGTTCAAAGTTGTCTTTTGTGCCTGCAGTTCCTCTAAATTTGTTTCATACTTCTTGACTTCCTCTTGTTTTACTGATACAAATGCTTCTACCCAAGAAGAGGTGTCTAAGCCTGAAGCCAAACCGCTGAATGATATTGTCATAATAAAAATCCTTTTTTATATTTGATTGAGTATATACTATATATACCATTATAAGTCATGTATTTCTCTTTTTCAACCCTATATATATAGGAGATTGTTACAAATGTAAACTTTTTATGGTATAATAGTTAAGCTTAATTAGGAGAGGAATTTTTATGTATAAAATAAAACCAAGTTGTGAATTGGAAGGAGACTTGTTCAAGAATGTTTTTGACAAGACTCCTGATTATATAAAGAATTTGAATTTATTAAATTTTGATGATGAGAACGGATTTGTTTTTACGTTAAAAAGAGAGCATTTATTTCCGCATTCAGAGAATAATCCGGAAGGTTTGAACTTGAAAGAATGGTTTGCGAATTATTCTAAAGAGGCAAAGGTTTCTACTGCAGGAATTAGAGGGCCTCAGAATATTTTATATCCTCAAGATACAAGATTTCCGATAAATTTGGTGGGAATTGTACTTGCTACTTTAGCTAAGGCTCTTGTCGCAAGGGAAAAATATCCTAATAATGAGATTATAAAACTTGCAGGAAGTGAAGTTAGATATAATTCAGCACTTTATTTGGATGCAATTGCAAGAATTCAGGCAGCTCAAGGTATAAGAACACTTCTTCCGGAGGGAAGAAAGACTATTCCTATATGGTTGGCTTCTTTTCTTGCATTTAAGTTGGATTTAGTTGGCGGAGAATATATTACTTCAAGCCACGGCATTTCGGTTAAGACTGCTACTAAAGACTTAAATTCTCAAGGTAGCCAGTATTTACCGGAAGAATCGTTGGAATTTGTTGATAAAATTCAGGAAATTTTCGATAAAACCGAGAAAGATGGCATTTACGAAATAAAAATCAGCGCAAAAAATGATTCATTAATTGATGAGACTGTTATGTCAAAGCTTAATGACGGTGTTGATTTATATGTAGAGTATCTTAAAGCAGGTGTTGCACATGATTTGGAAGGCGTCAAAAAAATGAAGTCCAAACTCTTTATTGAAAGTGTTGGGGGATGTGCTTATAGAACTTTAAGCCGTGTGCTTGAAAAACTCGGAATTCAGGATAAATACGCTTGGAATAATACGGAGGAAGATCCGTTTTTCCATTCAATAGGGAAATACGATACTGATCCTAAGGGAAACAAAGTTTTCTATGATTATTCTGTGGATGCAACTGTTTTAGCAAAGAGACCAAATGGCGAAAAATTCTTCCCGGTAATAGAATCTTTGCATTATGACAAAGTTCTTGCTGATTATCCTTTGGGAACAGTTGTTCTGATTACGGACCCTGATCATGACAGACTTACTGTTTGTCAGATAGAAGCTGCCGGAAGCTCTATGATGCTTGATGATTACGGTATTTCTTATATTCCGTTGAATGAGGATAGAATTTTGACTGTTTACAGTGCTAATCAGGCATTTTTAATGCTTATGAATTATAGAGTTAAACAGCTTAAGGCAAGCGGAAAGTTCAGAAACCATCCGAGATTTATGATTAAAACTACAGCATCAGCGCTTTCTTGGGACGAGTGGGCAAAATCTCACGGAATTAAGGTTGTAAATGTACCTGTAGGATTTAAAGAGATTGCTAATATTATGAAGAAGGTAGAACTTCAGATTAAAAACAATCCTGATAAGGATGTTGTAGTTGATGATGTTTTCGGAAATTCTATTAATCTTGGTGTTCAGCCTCGTTTGATATTCGGTGGCGAAGAATCAGGCGGTATGATTATGGGTTCTGAAGAATTAATTGAATCTCTTGCAGGAAGAAAAGCTATTGCAATGCGTGAAAAAAGCGCAACTGAGGCTATAATTGTTTCTTCTTCTCTAGCTGCAAAACTTGAAGAAGATAACAAAACCCTTTCTGAATATCTTGTAGAGATTTTTGATGAGAATAACATTGTTGCAAAATATGATGTAAGAGAAGATATTGCTTATTACAACGAATCTGAGCCTGATATTGAGAAATTAAAGCAGGCAAAGATTGAGGGTGAAAAACAGAGAACAAAAAATGATTTGTTCTATCTATCTCTTGCAATTGCAATAAGAGAAGGGAAGGCAGATTTAGATTCTGTAAAAAAAGTTTTAAATGGAGCTTTTGCGGAATTAAGCTTTGATAATTTGAAATCAGTTAAATTTGTCGGAGATGGTACTTATTTGCAATTCAGTGACAAATATGTAGAAATTCGTCCTTCCGGAACCGATGCTAAGACTAAGGCTTACGCAGGCGGTGAAAAACTCGAAGATATCGAAAAATTTGCAAGAGTTTTAGGTAACTATTCAGGTGAAAGGACTTGTTTACATAAGGAGCTTATAACTGAAGAATTTTATGAAAGTTCTAAGGAAAAAGCTTTAAATTATTATTTGCAATTCGTAGAAAAAGATGCCAATAATGAAGTGTTTGTTATTCCTGAATATAAGTTTTAGGTGGTAAATTTGAAGAATTATTGGTTTAGTTTGTCAGATAAAATAAGATTTTTGCTCGTCGGCGGGTTCAACGCCGGCGTGTCATATCTTATTTATTCTGCAATTTGTCTTATTTTGGGTGAGCATTTCTACCAAATCGCCTTAGCTTCAGCTTGGGCTATATCTTCTGTAGTATCTTTTACTACTCAAAAATTTCTGGTATTTCAAGGTAACGGCAATTGGAAGAAAGAGTATTTAAAGTGTTGTACTACCTGGTTTTTCAGTTACCTTATAAATGCCGGTTTGTTAGAAATTTTTGTTAAATTACTCCATATAAATGTTTTTGTGGCGCAGATTGTAGCAACTCTTACCGCTGCTATTTTTACTTATGTTTTATTCAAAAAATTTGCGTTTAGAGTAAAGGCTTAATTAATAAGCACCATTGAGCCATTTTCTGCGTATTCTTAAGATAACATTTTTTCTTTGCATATCTTTTATTGCAAAGTCGATATTTTCTTTTAGTCTTCTAGTGCTTGCTCCCTTTTTAAGTGCAATACCGTAAGGTTCTTTTGTGTACCTTTTAGGAAGAAGCTTTACAGATTTATCTTCGTATACAAACCTGCTGAGTATTGTATCATCAGATGTTAAGGCGTCGATTTTGCCGTTTTTCAGAGCTTGATATGCGGTTCTGTAGTTTCTAAATCCAATAATATTAGCTTCCGGGGCAAGGTTGAGCATGTTTTTTTCAGCTGTAGTTCCGAATACTACGCCGACATTTTGCTTGTCTAAATCAGCTATTGATTTGATTTTGCTTGAAGAACGAACCAGAAGAGCTTGACCTGCTGCATCGTATGGAACTGAAAAATCAATAACTTCCAGTCTTTGAGGGGTTATTGTCATTGTTGCAATAACTATGTCTACTTCTCCTGTTGAAACTTTAAGCATTCTATTAGCAGGTGTTACGGGATAAAATTCGACTGCGTTTGGCGATTTTAGAAGGTATTGGGCGATATATCTTGCTAAATCTGCATCATAACCCTTTATCTCCCAATTTTTATCAAAAAAGCCAAAAGGTTTTGAATCAGTGTTTATTCCTACCTTGATAACTCCACGTTCTAATATTGTGTCGTACAAGTCTTTTTCTACATATTTTTCAGGTTTAAATATCAGAAAATATATTGCGACCAGCAATATGAATAAGATTGTAAGTATTACTGCAAGTTTCTTCATAAGCTGAGTTTAGGTTTCCTTCCGCAGGATTTATCTTCGTCACAATATCCTAATCTTTCACATTTTGGGACAAGATAAGGTTTTAGCCAAGGCTCTACCTTGATAAGTTCATCGCACATCATTTTAACCATAGTTCTGATTTCATATTGCGCTCTTGTACATAATCTCAGATTTGCCAAATGTATAAGCTCTCTTAGGTTCAAGCTTGCGACAATCGAACTTGCTGCTGCATTTGGAAGAACGGCTCTTGCATCTTCCGCCGGAATTCCTGCTTCTGTAAATTCTGTGTATATTTTAGAAATTTCAGACATAAAGTTAACAAATTTTTCTTTTAATTCCTCATTTTTTTCTATAGTCGGAGGAATTATATAATCAAATTGTCCTTTTTCTTTGACATATCTTTGAGATTTTTGTGAAAAAGACATGTGTCTATGTCTTACAAGCTGGTGTGTACAAGCTCTTGAAACATTTGATATGGCAAAAGTTACTTGAATATGTTCGATTACCGAATAATGCCCTGATGAAACCACTCTTTCTATGAGCTTAAGCATTTTTTCTTCATCATCAGTGCTGTTATAGATATTTATTGGATAATCTGCACTATAGCAGGTTCTTGCTGCTGTGTATATAGTTTTTAACATGTTTTCCGGTCTGGAAATCAGATTTACAACCGGCTTGTTATTATTATTTTCCATACTCCTTCCCCTCATTCACAATTATATTAATAATAACATAAGATTAGGTTTTGTGGAATTGTAAATTAATTACTTAACTTTGAATTATGTTTTTTCTTATGCGGGATATCAAGTTTTGGGTTATGATCCGCAATGTCTGCTAAAAACGTTGATACAAAAGGTATTAGCATATAATAAACACAGCCCACAAGTAAAATCGGTTTTGCAATTTTTATCCCTTCAATTTGTTTATCAAGCTTTGGATCGTTTAGGTTTGCTTTTCTAAATTTTTCTATAAATTTTTGTGTAGGTTTTTCGGTTAATTTATCAAGAATATAACTACTTATGATACTTAAACCTGTAGAAATTCCGGCGTTATATATGAGAGCTTTTTTTCTTCTTTCTTCTATCTTTTCGCTTCTGTTTGTTTCGTGAATGAAGGTTGCTGTGGTTAAGGCGTCTGTTGCTGCTACAATGTGCATTGGGAAATTGGAATCTTTGTATTTGTCAGAGAATTTTTGCATACATTTTGAATCCAAAATTTTTCCGATACCTTGAGCAAGTTTATTTTGGTCTTTACCTTTAAATGCAATGTTTTGGTTTGTTTCAGAATTTTTGTTTGGCTTCGATTTATGGAATAAAGTTTGCATAATAAAAGGCATTCCAGCACAGGTCAGTATTGCTTTTGGCATAGCAACAATAAGACCCAGCCCTAATTTGAACAGCTGAGTCGCAAGTGTGTAACTTTTCGATTGGTATAGTTTATCGTTCCCGTTTTTTAAAAATTTAATAGTTTCGCTTTTGAGATAGTTTTCCGGATTATTATCTATTTTTCTAAGAGCTTTGGCAAAAGGGGTCGTAATTCCAAGTGTTAGAAGATATCCTGCGCCGCTCGATGAAATTGATTTAGCACAGGCGACTTTTTTGTTTTCTTTGTCTGTGTGCGGTGCTAGCCAAATAGCTGCGGGGCGAGCTGTTGCCGAAAGTATAAGAGTTGTTGTAGCAGCAAACATTGCTCCCTTATCCGCTGCGAATTCTAATCCCCTCTTTAGAGCTTTATTGGTATATATACTTTTGAATGAGATATCCCTGTCTGAATTTACTTTCATCTATTTTTATTAGATAACATAAATATGAAAATTATTAAATATATAAATTTAAAGTTTTCTGAAATGTTAGTCTTGGCATTTATTTATTTGATACTTGTTGTCAACTTTTTGGTGTTTAAAGACAGTATTGCAGCTGTTTTTTCGGCTTTTTTCGGAATTACTTATACCTTTCTTGCAGGGAAGGGAAACCCGATTTGTTATCTTTTCGGGCTCACGGGCTCAAGTTTTTACGGGTACTTAGCTTTTCATAACGCTTTTTGGGGAAATTTAATTTTGTACATCGGATATTATATTCCGATGCAAGTTTTAGGGTTCTTTCGGTGGAATAAGCATTTGAAATCAGACAGAAATGAAGTTGTAAAAATTTGTTTGACTACAAAGGAAAGATTTTTGTTATTAGGCGTTACCATTTTAGCAACTGTATTTGCCGTAATTATTCTTTATTATTTGAAAGACAAAAATCCCATTATTGATGGTATTACAACAGTTTTTTCCGTACTTGGAATGTATTTGACAGTAAGGCGAGCAATAGAACAATGGCTCGTTTGGATTGTTGTTAACGGGCTTTCTGCTTTTATGTGGATTTTAATTGCGCTTGAAGGGGCAAAGGTTTATTCCACAGTAATTATGTGGTGCGTGTACTTTTGCCTTGCAATTTATTTTTATATTAGTTGGAAGAATGAGATTTCAAATAATCAAGAACTTCATCAACGTGACC
>CALUVP010000095.1 GCA_944324215.1 Candidatus Gastranaerophilales bacterium
ATAAAAGTTAACAGCAGAATGCAGACAAATATTGAAGATATATACGCTTGCGGCGACTGTGTAGAAAAAATTAACATGATATCGCACACTCCTGTTTGGGTACCTTTAGGCTCTACAGCTAACAAAGAAGGCAGGATTGCAGCTATCAATGCTTGCGGCGGGACAGAAGATTTTGAGGGGATTTTAGGTTCTGCAGTTTTAAGATATGGTGCTTTAAATATTTCTATGACAGGACTTACAGAAAAATCTGCACGCAAATTGGGTTATGACACCGTTTCAGTCGTTATAACAAAACGAGATAAAGCAGGTTACATGCCTGAAGTTAAAAATGTAACGCTTAAAATAGTAGCCGACAGACGTTCTCACAGAGTTTTAGGAGCACAAGCAATTGGCTGCGGTGATGCAGACAAAAGAGTTAACACGATATCCGTAGGGCTAATTGGCGGAATGAAGGTTGAGGATCTTCTTGACGTTGATTTAACCTATGCACCGCCATTTTCAACAAGCATTGATATACTCATTTCTGCTGCTAGAATTCTTAAATCTAAATTAAACTAAAGCCTTATTGAGGACGAATTAGTTTAGAGATTGAATCGCATTTTGCATTTAACTTTTCATTCATAATACCGATTTTTGAAAAAAACTTACGATATGCCCAGTCATCTGCAAAATGCTGACAATTTTCTACATTCCAATAGTTTGAATATAGTCTGTTATAACCTGGAAAATTTTTATATTCTTTGTTTGTTATCCCTTTATTTACTAAAATGTTCCCTATTTCATCGCAATAACTCACAGGCTTACTTGCTGAACTGAAAGAAGGTCTCATCTCGGAAGCAATTTTATTAAACTCTGCCACTTTTGCTGAATCTTTTGCAGCATTAGTACCGTTAAAAATATCTCGATATGCTAAAGAATCCAATCTCGATTGAACTAAAGCTCTGTCATCTGAATTAGTAATATTCAGAAACTCTTCTCTTGGTCTGTCTTCCATATATTTTTGGGCCCTTGAACTTGGTGAACTACAAGATGCCAAAGCCATACTACCAATTGCAACAATTGGCAAAAATGTTTTTAACGATACCTTCATTTGGGATACTCCTTAACCTCTAACGGCTCAATTATACAGGATTTCCCTTGTGCAGTCAAGCGCAACGTCTGTAACATAATCCATATCATCTTCTTCAATAATTAAAGGCGGATTGAAGTAAATTACGTCACCCAAAGGACGTAAAATCACTCCTCTTTCCAATGCCTTCTTATAAATCTGATACCCTGTACGTTTTGTGTAATCCAATGGTTCTTTTGTTTCTCTGTTTTTTACAAGCTCAATTGCATTTATCAAACCGATTGAGCGAACTTCTCCAACATTTTCAAGCGGTAAAAACTTTTCTCTTATAATTTTATTAAAATAAACAGCTTTCTTATTCGCTTTTTCAATAATGTTTTCATCTTTTAGTATTTTCAATACTTCAATGGCAGCCGAACATGCAAGAGGATTTCCTGAATACGTATGAGAGTGCATAAAAGCCTTACCTTTAAGATAATCGTCATAGAAAGCATCATAAATTTTTTGCGTAGTTACAGCTATAGCCATAGGCATATAGCCGCCTGTTAAACCTTTTGATAAGCACATAATATCAGGACTAACTCCAGCATGATCAAAGGCAAACATTTTCCCTGTTCTGCCGTACCCTGTTGCAATTTCATCCGCTATTAAATGAACATTGTACTTATCACAAAGCTCTCTTAACTTTTTCAAATACAAAGGCGGATAAACCTTCATGCCGGCAGAACCTTGTAAGAGCGGCTCTACTATAATTGCAGCTGTTTCATCAGCGTACTTTTCAAAAGCCTCCTCAGCTTTTTTGAAGCATTCACAATTACAGTTGTCCCTGCATTTACCGTATGGACATCTAAAACAATCAGGCCCGTCTATTCTTATTACATCAAGCAATAGAGGTTTGTATAATTCTGAATACAAATCAACTCCGCCGACTGCAAGCGCCCCCAGAGTTTCACCGTGATAAGCGTCAGAAAGCGCCATAAATCTCTTTTTCTGAGGATTTCCTGTCTGATAATGATACTGAAAACTCATTTTTAATGACATCTCTATCGCCGCAGAACCGTTATCAGCAAAATTAAATTTGCATAAACCTTTTGGAACAACTTTGACTAATTCCTGACAAAGTGTAATTGCGGTTTTGTGAGAAAAATTAGCAAAAATAACGTGTTCTAAAGTATCTACCTGCTTTTTTATAGCAGCGTTAATTTTTGGATTACAATGTCCCAAAAGATTACACCACCAAGAACTTATTACATCTTTGTAACACTTCCCGTTTATATCATAAAGATTAATTCCTTTGCCACGCTCAATTACAATCGGAGGCAAGGTTTCATAATCCTTCATTTGTGAACAAGGGTGCCATATATATTTCAAATCTTCTTTTTGCCAATCCATTTTTATTACCTCTTTATACTTCAAATAAATTTTCTAAAAGTGCAATATCTTTCTGATCTTTTCCAACTGTTGCAACAACTTTAATGCCTGTTAAGTATTCTATTTGTTTTAAATTATCCTGCTGCATAAAGCTTTCCGGATTAAAATTATTTAATATAATGCCATTAACTTTTATGCCATAGTTTCTCGCATACTCGACAGTTAAAATAGTTGAATTAATTGTTCCCAGACCTCCATCAGCAACTATAATTACACTTGCACCAAGCTCTTTTATCAAATCTTTTAACAAATACTTTTCTCCGTTTTGAAGCCTCAAGGGACAAGTAATTCCGCCTGCTCCTTCGATTAACATATAATCATATTTTTTTGAGGCTTCCTCGAAATCCTTACGGATTTTCTCTATCTTAATTTCTTCATTCATTCTCTCAGCCGCAAGATGAGGGGAAACAGCTTCCTGCCACCAGTAAGAGACACAATCATCCGCTTTGGTTGGAATTTTTGCCGTATCTACTACATAATTGCAATCACTCACTGTTAACTTTCCGTCTTGATGTTCCACGCCACTCAAAACAGGCTTGAAATAACCGCAATTATAACCCTCTTCACGCATTTTTTTTACTATCAATGCCGAGATATAAGTTTTTCCAACATCAGTTCCCGTTGCGGTTATAAAAATATTCTTTGACATAATATTACTCTTTTATAAAACTACTCCCAATACCTTTTAGAATACTCCTTCAAAAAACCAAATCAAGTTAACAAATAATCCAACAATAATACCTTACAGTCGGATATTTCTATTAGGAATATAAGTTAAGCTATTTAATATGAAAAAACTTTGGCTATTATTAATTTTAATCATCATTCCTGTTTTCGCTTACGAAGTTTATACGCCTTCTGAATATAATTATCAAGATAGTGGGGATAAATTACTTTTTGTAGTTGATTACTCAAACAGCATGGGTGAGTATTTGGAACATAAAACGAAAGCGAACCTTGTTAAAGACATGATGAACTACATAGTCCCGCAAATAGCGCCATCAACAAAAGTTGGTTTGAGAGTTTACGGACATACCTGCAATTTATTTGCATATAATGCTTGCAGAAGTTCAGAATTAGTTGTTCCACTGGGGTTTTCAAATTCAAACTCAATTTTATCAGAAATGTCACACCTTCGACCAAGAGGAATGACTCCTATTACATATTCTCTTAAACAAGCTGTAAACAATGATTTCGATGGCTATGACGGTATTAAACATATAATTTTATTAACAGACGGCGGTGAAAATTGTGACGAAAGTCCTTGTGATTATGCTATAGAACTTGTAAAAGAAAGAAGAGATATAAAAATAGATGTAATAGCATTTAACGTGGATGATGAGGATGATTTAGCACAACTTAAATGTACAGCCGATGTTACAGGAGGAAGATTTTCAGAAGTCGACACAAAAGCTCAATTATTCAAATCTATGGAAAACTTAACTTTACAACACGCTCAAAAAGATGTCGAAGCTACCATTTTTAGTTCAAATTAATTTACAAAGCTTTTAACTTTACTTTCTTTTGTATTTATAGTTTAATAATATTACTGAGGGAAACCTCTAGTTCTTTTAGAAAGTGAATTACAAAATATTTGAGTAATCCAAATATAAAACTAGCCAAATTTGCAGGATTTTGTTACGGCGTTAAGCGTGCCGTTGAGACTGCTGTTAAGTTAAAAAAAGAAAATCCCGAAAAAAATATTTATATCCTCGGTGAGCTTATTCATAACACTGATGTTATTAATGAACTTGATAAAATGGGGATTAAAACTATTTATGAAATTCCAAGCAAGGGAGATGGGATTTGCATAATAAGAAGTCACGGCGCAGCTCCTGAAATTTTTGAACAAATTAAAAATGCCGGGTTTGAGCTTGTTGATTTAACTTGTCCTGACGTTAAAAAAGTTCAGCAACGTGCAGTTGAGCTTGCTAAGAATGATTATTTTGTCGTAATTGTTGGAAAACCTAATCATCCTGAAGTAATGGCAATAAAAGCTAATGCGGATTTGTATTCTGATAAGGTTGTTGTTGCAACTACAATAGAAGAACTTGCACCTTTTGAAGCTGAGATTAAATCACATAGAAAAGTAGGGGTGGTTGTTCAGACAACTCAAATGGTGTCTTCTCTTAATCTTATTGTGAATTACCTAAATACAATCGCTAAAGAAGTTTTGATTTATAACACAATTTGTCAATCTACTGCAATGAGACAAAAAGAAGCAAAAGAACTTGCGAAAGAAACTGAAGTTATGATTGTTGTAGGTTCTAAAAAAAGTGCCAATACAACACATCTTGCAGAAATATTGAAAGACTATACCAAAACAATTCATATCGAAAATGATACTGAATTGAACAAAGAATTAATTAAAGGTGTTCAATCAATCGGCATAACTGCCGGAGCTTCTACACCTCAATCAATAATAGATAAAGTCATAGAAAAAATAAAGGAGGAATATTAATTATGACAGCAACTGAAATACGTGACGAATTTGAAATGCTGTTAGAAGAAAGCTTTGCTAAAACTAACAGCGTTGCTGATATCGTTGAAGGTACAGTAATTAAAAAAGAATCAGAAGGTTATTTGGTAAGTGTTAAGGGTGCTAAAATGGAAGCATTCTTATCAAACAGAGAACTTTCAAGTGACGCAGAAGAATTAGAACTTGGTGACATAAGAGAGTTCTACGTTTTAAAAGAAGAAAATAATGAAGAACCTATGCAATTATCACTTAAGAGAATTGCATTTGCTCAAGCTTGGGCTCAATTAAACGATGCTAAAATCCAAGGTGATACAATCTTAGCTAAAGTTGTTTCTACAGTTAAAGGTGGAGTTTTAGTTGATGTAGCTGATCTTAAAGGTTTCATTCCATCATCTCAACTTAGAACAGGAACTCCTTTTGATGGTTTGCTAGGTCAAAAAATTGAAGTTAAGGTTCTTGAAGCTGATCCTAAGAAAAACAAACTTATCCTTTCTCAAAGACAAGCTGTTGCCGAGCAAAGAGATCAAGTTGTTGATAATGTTCTTTCATCACTTGAAGAAGAGCAAATTGTTAAAGGAAATGTTGTAAGAATTACTGATTTTGGTGCTTTTGTTGATATCAACGGTATTGATGGATTACTTCCTATTTCAGAAATTTCTTGGCAAAGAATTAAACACCCGTCAGATGTATTAACTCTTGGTGATACTATCGAAGTTAAAATAATCAAAATTGATAATGAATTAAAGAGAATTTCTTTATCCTTGAAGAGAATGGGTGAAAATCCTTGGCAACAAATTGAAGGACAATTTGAAGAAGGACAAATCGTTAAAGGAACTGTTAACAAAGTAACTACATTTGGTGCTTTCATTAACATATTCCCTGGAGTTGAAGCTCTTCTTCCTGTTTCAGAAATGTCAGACGAAAATGTTAATCCATTCAACATGTTCAAAGTAGGTTCTGAAGTTGATGTTTTAATCAAAAAATTCACTACGAAAGAACACAGAATTGCATTAAGCGTGAAAGATATTCAAAAATAAGATAACGAAAATAAAAAGCTGGCTAGATTTTATAATCTAGCCAGCTTTTTATTACAGATTTATTAATTATCCAAAATTTCAGCTCCATTTTGTTCAATTTTAAGAGTTTTAATTTCTGCTTTTATGCTTTGTCCTTCCCAAATACTTTTCACTGTCGATTTAATTTTATCAACATCATACTTGTAGGAAATTATTAACATAGAAGGTCCTGCACCTGATAAAACACAACCTAAAACTCCATCTTCATGTTTAAATGCTTCCATAATTTCCTTCATACCCGGAACAAGTTTTTCCCTGTATGGTTGATGAATCTTGTCTTGAAGAGCAACTCGCATTAGTTTTTCATCTTTTGTATCAATTGCGTGTATTAACATTGCCATATGTTTTGCATTAAAAACAGCATCTGTCATAGGAACTTGTGCCGGCAAAACAGAACGTGCAATATTTGTAGATAATTCAAAATCAGGAATACAAACAGTTATGTCCCATTCTTCCGGCCAATTAATCTTTCTGTAAACAATTGAGCCGTCATCTTCTTGAGATGCCATTACAAAGCCTCCTAAAATAGCAGGAGCTACATTATCAGGATGACCTTCTACTTCCGTTGCAATTGACAACAATGCAGTTTCATCAGCAGGGGAGCCCAATAGTTTATTTGCGGCAATTAAACCTCCAACAATTACTGCTGCAGAACTTCCTAAACCGCGTGTTATAGGAATTTGGGATTGAATATTTATTTTTAATTCTGATGGTTCTTGACCTATTGAATTATATAACATTTCTACAGCTTTATATACAATATTGTTTTCATCGCGTGGTATATTTTCAAAGCTCATTTCATCAAGAGCATCATCTTCCTTCATTAGATTTATTTCTATACCTGTTCCAGGGAGAACAGTCTCCTCTATCGTGATTGTATTATAAATCGGTAAGGCCAGTCCTAACGAATCAAATCCGGGACCTAAATTCGCTGATGTTGCCGGTACTTTTACGCTAACTTTCATTATTATCTTCTCCTTAAAAGTATATGGAGATTATACAATAAAGACAATAAAAAATAAAAAATAAAATTGAATATACTATGATGTAACTCTTTGTTAAGAAATGGCAATTTTTATTATCATTTTTACTTTATATATACAGTGTAGTAATATGTAGGAGTTTTTGTATGACCAATCCTTATGCAATGCAAGCAAATCCTTATGCAGCAACATATTCCGGATATCCTCAAGAAGCTTATTCAAAAACAAATTTTGCTCAAGAAAACTATCCGGCAAATATTTACCCTACAAAAAAGTCTGGCCCATCTACTTTTGGCATGATGACACTTGGAGCTATTGGGGGAGGTACGGTTGGATTTTTAAAAAATAGACAACCTGTAAACCAAAATGGAAATATATCTGATGCATTTGTTAAAGAAGTTTTTGAAAATGATTTAGCACAAAATAGATCTGTTTCATCACAAAAATTTTTTAAACAATTAAAAGATGTACTAAAAAAAATTGATAAAGCAGATTCACCTGAAAAATTTAAAAATTTATTGAAAGAAAATAAAGAAATTATAGAAGATCAATGTAAAGGAATTTCTTTTGATACGTTTATTGATGCCGTAAATTCAACCAATCTAAAAGACAGTAAAAAAAGTTTAAAAGACGCATTGGAGGGAATTATGAATTTTGAACTACAAAAAACAAAGAATGCAATTAAACTTGGCTGGAACACTGAATCAAAAAAATTTGTAAAAACTCCCGAATTTAAAGACAGTAAACTTTTTAATACAATAAAAAGCACAAAAAATAACGGACAATGGAAAAAAGCTTTAAAATATGGCGGAATCACAGCAGGAATCATGGGCGCTTTAACTGTCGGATATAAAATGTTAACCTCAAGAAACTAAGCATATACCATGATTGATAAATTTTAAATCGGAAATTATTTGAAAAATTTCTGGATCTAAAAGATTGTCTGCATGTCTTAGTACAAAGTAAGAAGAACCGGAACCTGACATTAACGAATCAGGGTAAACACTTTTTATTTTCTGTAATTCTTCATAACTGTCAAAGATTGCATACTCCAAGTCATTATATAAATATTCTGAAATATCTTCACATGCTTCAAGTTTGTCTATCATCTTTTCTGTCATATTAAAATGCGGTTTGTCTTTTTTTTGAGAATACTTTGTATATGCTTCCTTTGCAGAAATCCCTAAGTTTTTAGGTTTAATAATAGTCACAGGGTATGAAGACGATTTTAATTTAGCAATTTTTTCACCTCTTGAAGTTGCAAGAATACATCCGCCTTCCAAACAAACATTCAAGTCTGAACCAAGTTTTGCACATAGTTCGTTAAGCTTTTCTTTAGACAAAGGTTTTTCAAAAATTTCATTAAGAGCAAAGAATGTCCCTGCAGCATCCGTACTTCCTCCTGCAAGACCTGCAGCTATCGGTATATTTTTTTCAATATAAATTTCTACTTTTTTGTTTCTAATTCCTGTTTCTTTAAAAAACAAATCAGCAGCTTTGTATACAAGATTCTTTTCATCATAAGGAATTTCTTTGGTATTGCCTGACAAAATAATTTCTTGCGAACTATTTTCCGAAACACAAACATCCAAAGTATCGTACAAATCTATCATTTGCATAATGCTTTTTATGTTATGAAAACCATCATCCCTTTTATTAACTATCTCCAGCGTCAAATTAATTTTTGCCGGACACTTTACCGTAACCTTTTTCATAGCCTTATTATAGCATGAAGCAAAACACTATTTATGATAAGTTTCATTTTTTAAAATCTTAAAAGCACGATAAATTTGCTCTACAAGAAGCAGGCGTGCGAACTGATGTAAAAACGTCATTTTTGACATACTTAGTTTAAAATTTGCTCTCTTAGAAACTGTTTTTGCAAGCCCGCAAGAAGAACCGATAACGAAAACTAGCTCACCAATTCCTGATTTAGAAATTTCATCTATTTTAAAAGCAAACTCCTCAGAAGAAAGTTGTTTTCCTAAGATTTCCATTGTTATTACGAAAGAATCATTTTTTATATGAGATAAAATTTTTTCACCTTCCGATAAAAGAGCCTTCTCTGTTAAATTTTCATCTTTTATTTCCACCGGCTGAAGTTCAACAATTTCAACAGAAGCATAAGGAGTTAGACGTTTTAAAAACTCATCTATTCCGTCTTTTAAAAATTTCTCTTTAATTTTACCCAAAGCAATTATTTTTATTTTCATAACAAATATTTAAGCAAAACAAAATTATTTTGTAAATAATTCTTAATAATCAAGCAAAAAAGCATCTTCTCAAAACTTATATATGCAGAAGGTTAACCTGTATGAAAATAAATTTTACCCCCTCGAAAAAAATATTTAAGACAATATTATGCAGCTCACTTTTAACAGCAGCGGGAGTTGTTGCTGTTAAAAATTCATTGCCTAAAATTAAGGAGCTTGATGACGCTGAATTTGAGCAGATGAAAGTTGAAATTAATAAGAAAAAATCTAAACTTAATAAAAATAACCGATCTATTTTTCAAAACCTTTCACTGAACAAATACAATATTCAATGTTTAAATACTTTAATGGTTGACAATAAAACTTTTTACCGTTTATACCATTTACTTCCCCAGATAAATAACATTTATTCTGCTAAATTTTTCATCTACGAGCTACAACACAAGAAAGAAATTGATGAAAATGTACGAAAAGATTTTATTCTTAATTCTGAATTTTATAACCTTAAAACACAGGAACAATTAGACTTCAAAAAATCTTTTTTAGATTGTGGAATTAAAAATCCTGAAATTGGCAGAAATGATTACTTTGCAGAAATTCTTAATAAAGCAGAAAACATGGATGAAGCAAAAAAAATGCTTGAGCATGTCCAAAAATACGGCTTTATGCCTTCAAAAAGATATGATTTAGAAAAAGAATATGGAGGAAATATAGCTGACAAAATGCTGGAAGAAATTTCCAAAGTAAAAGATAAATATAATCTAAATTTACAAAATTTTTATCCGCTCGCGAACACATATAATGAGCCCTACAAAATATACAACAGCATAAATTCTTTGTTTAGATTTGACCCTAAAACAGGAGAAATTGTTACTCTAGAAAAAGAGAACCAAAATCATAACTTCAAAAATAAAACAGTAACAACTGTTACACCACGATTAATAAAACAAGATAACGAAGCCTTTTTAGACTCCAATAAATTATTAGAAGCTACTATTGAAATAAGAACCTTTGATGGAAATTCTAAACATCAATATGATTTTAAAAGAAGTAAGATAAAAGGTGATTTTGAAATCAACGAAACCTTACCAAACGGTAATAAATACAAAATCGGTTTATCAGAATATGATAAGAAGAAGGGAAAACATATAGAAAAGCATTTAACCTCACTCGATGGCACAAAAACGGATTATGTCTATGCAAATGATAAAAAAGGAAATCAATATTTTTATTACAGAATTACGGACAAAGACAATAAAATTTTATACAAGAGCGAAAAAAAATTTAAAGTTCTATCTCCAAAACATTTTCAATCAACGACTGACGGAATAAATTTTGATATTTTATTTGAAAATGATAGGATTATCATTACAAAACTTGACGGAAGTAATAAAAAAATAGAATACAAGATAAAAGATTATACCCCTAAAGATTATAAAAATTTTAATAAATTTTTGACAGATACTAAAAGAAAAGAGGAAACCAAACTATTAGATAAAGAACTTTTTCTAGGAGATCTTGCTGCTGAAGAAGGACTTGTTGAAAAATACACTGTAGATAAAAAATTTGTTAATATTTTAAAAAATTTATCAGGTTCAGAATGGTTCTCTCTTTCAAATTCAAATGTTTTAACACTAATATCTGACATAAAAACTAAGACTGCCCACAGTATGGGCAAAGGAATTCAGATTAGTCCGGACGAGATCAGACTTTCTACTCTGGAACACGAAATAGGACACGAAAAGTTCAATCAACTAAAACTCTGTCAAGATGAAAACTTAAGTAAAATATACAATGAAGAAAAAGATTTATTTTTAACAAACCTACCCAATATAGTAACACAGCAAGCCGGCTATTTTATGCGAAACGTTATGTCAGACGGGCTGTCAGAAACCGCAGCTGAAGCTAATTTAATAGTAAATGCCCCACAACAATGGGAAAATATTGGTTCCAGAACAATGTTTTTACAGCAATATTTCCCAAGAACAATTGCATACATTGCTAATCGCCATAAAGAGCTCTATTAATCTTTTCCAGCCATATAAACACTTGTAGAAGGGAATGCAAACTCAATACCTTCTTCTCTGTATCTATGAATAATTTGCCTAATTACATCGCTTTTGACTTGAGTCCAAGAAGCCCAATCAGATTTTGTAGTATAAGCAACCAACCTTATCTGAATAGAACTCGGTGACATATTGTCTATAAATGCCAACTCTCCATTTACAATAGTTTCGTTTGATAAAGCTATTTCATGCAAAATCTCAACAGCCCTGTCAATTTTCTCATTAGAAGTACCGTATTCTATATCAATATAAAGATCAATTCTTCTTTTGCATGCCTGAGAAACATTTGTAATTTCTTCATTCGCTAATTGGTTATTAGGAACATTAACCAAATACCCTTCAAGAGTTCTTACAGAAGTCGAGCGAAGATTAATATTTTCAACAGTTCCCTCATACCCGTTAAATTTTATGTAATCCCCGATTTTGTAAACCCTGTCAGCTAAAAGCCCGACAGAGCCGAAAATATTACCAATAGCTTCTTTAGCCGCAAAACCAACTGCCAAACCTGTAATTCCAAAACCTGCAATCAAAGAGGATACATTATATCCAAAACTTTGTAAAAATCCTGCAAGCAAAATAAATACCACAGTTGCTTTTAGAATTCTTGACAGGACCGGAAGCAAATTATACAACGCCGAATCAGAATTTTTATTTCTTAATTTTTTTTCAATTTTTGCGTGGAAAATATCAATAATTTTACACCCAAGCCATATTAAAAGTATATTTATACACACACCAATCATAAATTTCATGTGAGTTTCCGCAAATTTTATTAAAAAATGAAAAAATCGATCCATATACTATAATCCTTTTCTTTTTCTTAATTCCATAAGTTCATCTTGAAATGGAGAAATTGAAGTCAATTTATCCATAATTTTAGGCATATTTTCAATTACAAAATCAATGTCACTTTCTTTGGTAAATCTTGAAAGACTAAACCTAATAGAGCCGTGAAGAGCAGTAAATGGAACTCCCATAGCTCTTAGGACATGACTAGGCTCTAAAGAGCCGGATGTACAAGCGCTTCCTGAACTTGCACAAACTCCGATGTCACTTAAATGTAAAAGAATCAATTCACCTTCAACATATTCAAACCCTATGTTAGAAGTATTCGGAACTCTCTTATTGATGGAAGAATTGAGTCTTGCATTGAATACATTTTTCAAAATACCTTCTTCAAGCTTATCTCTTAATCTTTTAACTTCCTTTAACTCATAATCCAAAGCATCTTTAGCAAGCTCAGCCGCTTTACCAATACCTACAATATACGGAACATTCTCTGTACCTGCCCTAAGTCCCCTTTCCTGATGTCCGCCGTTAATTAAAGGCGTAAACCTTACATCAGGCTTTGCATATAAGACTCCCACACCCTTTGGAGCATGGAATTTATGACCTGATATTCCCAACAAATCAATATTAGTATCTTTAACGTTTATAGGAATTTTACCAGCGGCTTGAACTGCATCAACAAAAAATCTGGTTTCAGGAGATTTAGATTTTATGTACTCACCAATTTCTTCAACAGGATAAATAACCCCTGTTTCGTTGTTGGCATACATAACAGAAACAAGCGCTGTATCTTTTCTTAATTTGCTTTTTAATTCTTCTATATCCAACTCACCTTGAGAATTAACACTTATATAGTCAACTTCGTACCCGTTTTTTTCTAATTCTTTATAAGTATTTAAAACACAAGGATGCTCTACTTTGGTCGTAATAATGTGTTTCTTTTCTCTATTGCAGTTTAAAACCCCTTTTATCGCAGTGTTAGCAGATTCTGAACCGCAAGATGTAAAATAAATATCCTTTTCATTAGATGCGCCAAGCAAATCTCTTACTTTAACTCTTGCTTCCTTGATGGCAGCTGCAGGTTTTTTAGCAAAATCGTACATGCTGGAAGGATTTGCGTAGTCTTCCTTCAAAAAAGGAAGCATCGCATCCAAAACTCTTTCATCTACCTTTGTTGTTGCATTGTTATCTAAATATATCATACTTGTTCTACCTCTAAAGAAGAATCTACCTTATCTCTTAAAACTGACTCTACAAAAGCCTTCAAAGTCATTGTAGCATTCTTACATCCGCTGCACATGCCGGTTAATTTAACCTTAACCTTGTTACCTTCAACATCAACCAATTCAATATCGCCGCCGTCCTTTTGAAGCTGAGGAGAAATTTGCTGATCAATAACTTTGCTTATTTTAAGAATTTTTTGTGTCGGAGTTAACTCTTCTTTTTTTATTTCTTTTTTATAGTATGTATCAATAATATCCTTAATAAGCCCTTTACATCTACCGCAAGCGCCGCCCGCTTTTGTGTAGTTTGTAAGCTCTTCAACAGTTTTTAAACCGTTAACTTTTATAGCTTCCCAAATTTGATTTTCTGTAACATTAAAACAAGTACATACAACCTTGTCACCACTGTGAGAAACGCCAATTTCCTCTTCAATTTTTTCTTCACCGTAATATTTTTTAAGCGCATCTTCCA
>CALUVP010000096.1 GCA_944324215.1 Candidatus Gastranaerophilales bacterium
GGGGAGAGATTTGAACTCTCGAACCTTTCGGGTATGAGCCGAACGCTCTGACCAACTGAGCTACCCAGCCATTTTTATAATTGTATTTTTTATTGTCAATTTACTACCGCCCTGTTGGGTATGAGCCGTGCGCTCTCACCAACTGAGCTACCTTGCCATATTCTTAAACTATTAAATTGTTACCCGTTTATTTTCTCATAAACATTTTTAAATAGCAAGTCTATCGATGTATTTATCAAAAATGATTAAAAAAGGAACCTTTTTAGGGTTCCTTTTCAATTATTAGTCATCTACTTCAGGAGCAGGTCTGTCAGCTCTTGGTGGTAGTGGTCTATCAGCATGGTGTTTTTTATGAAAATCACCTCTGTGTCCTCTGTCGAAATGTTGAGGACCAGGACCATAAGGTCTTACCATCTGATGATATCCTGCGCAAGGACAAGGTCCCATAGGTGGAACAGGTGGCATTGGCGGCTTATGAATTGCTGCAAATAAGCTTAGTGCAACATATACGCCTACAAATGTTCCGCAAGCTACTATTAGGAATTTTTTAAAACCTTTGCTTTGGCAGAAACAATTACACTTTTGTTCTTCTACAATTTTGTTTTCTTCTGTCATAAATACTCTCCTTTTCTATTTAGGATAAATTATCCCATATATAATATCATTTTTTATCGTTTTTTAACCTACACTATATTAACGATTTTAAAATTTTGATTGTTCATTTTTTGTTTTAAAAATTTTATTAGTGCTAAAATATTTCTATGGGAAAATACGCACAAAAAGCTTGCGAGAATTTTGAAGAGGGTTATAATTGCGCTCAAGCTGTATTGTTGGCTTTTTCTGATGTAATTGGTCTGGATAAAGAAACTATTTTGAAATTGTCATCCTCTTTTGGCGGTGGAATGGGACGCTTAAGGGAAGTTTGCGGTGCTGTTAGCTCAATGTTTATGATAGCAGGGATTCTTAAAGGCTATACTTCTCCAAATAATGATGAGATTAAAGGAAATCATTACGCTTTAATTCAAGAACTTGCAAGTGATTTCAAATCAAAGTGCGGTTCTATTATATGTAGAGAATTACTTGGGCTTCCTGATGGTGCTGATTCTCCAGTTCCTTCAAAGAGAACTGAAGAATATTACCAAGAAAGACCGTGCAAAAATTGTATTAAAATTGCGGCAGAAATCATTGAGTCAAAACTCCTAAATTAAAGGTGCAAAAGTTTTGTAGTACAAATATATTGCAACTAATATTAGTAAAACTCCGCTTACTTTCATAAGCATTTCCGAAAATTGCGCAAACTTTTTCAAGTTTTTAATTCCGGAAGTAAATAAACCCGCAATAATTAGTATAAGTCCTTGTCCTAAAGCGAAAAGAAATAACATTAAAACCGCTGCAGCAAGGTTTTTACCCATAGCAGCAAATGCCATAATCCCTGCTAAAATCGGGGTTGAACAAGGAGTTCCCGCAAGAGCGAACGCTATACCCAATAATATAGGATATAAAAACAATGAATTTGTTGAATTAGAAGGCATTGCTTTTATAATTACCGGTAAGTCAAAATCGATTACATCTGTTAGCTTAAGCCCCATTACTAAAAGTAAAGAAGCCATTATCAATGTAAAATATCCGCCAAGAGTTGATGCAAAAACACTTCCCGTAACCGCACAAATTATTCCGATAACAGAAAATACTATAGCTGTACCGAGAATAAAGCATGACAGTTGAACGAATGTTCTTAAAGGCGTTTCGTTAGAATATCCACCTACGTATCCTATAATCAGAGGAAGCATCGCAAGCGAGCACGGAGAAATTGAAGCTAATACTCCGCCTGCAAAAGATGCTGCAAACATAAGTATCCAAACTCCAATTCCCGTTGAATTTGTTGAGAATATTTGTACTAAATTATCCATTATTAGTTATCTCTTTCAAATAATTTTCTAATATTTGAGGCTGCATATTACCTTCAATGCGTCTTGTTGTGTTACCGTTTTTGTCTTTAAATACAGTAGTAGGAACTAACTTTACTTCATATTTTTTTATCATTTCTCTAGTTTCCATGTTCTTTTTAGTAACATCAATTTTTCTCAGATTAACATCTTTGCTGTATTTAGGAAAAACTTCATTGAAAACTTTTTCCAGTTCTTGACACTCATAACACATAGGAGATGCGAATTTAATAACCTCTGGTCCTTCTGAAGCAAATGATGGCGGTGTCGTAAGTTTGTCTCTTGTAAGTCCGAAATAAACACCGAGCGGTACTAGAAAAATAAGTAAAATAATGATAACGTTTCTATTCATAATCTCTCCTTCAATTTTTTTAAGTACCAATTATAATATCTCACTAAACAAAAAATAAAAATACCCCCTAGGGTAATTATTAAATTGTTCTATTCGCAAACATGCTCTAATGCCATTTCTAAAACGGTTCTAACGTGATGATCGCTTAGCGAATAAAAAACATTCTTTCCTCTTTTTTCGGCCTTAACCAACTTTGCACTTCTCAAAGTCTTTAGCTGATGTGAAACTGCTGATTTTGTCATATTAAGAAGCAAAGCCAACTCTCCAACGCACATTTCTCTATCTTCCAAAGCCCACAGGAGCTGAATCCTAGTGCTATCTCCCATAAGTT
>CALUVP010000097.1 GCA_944324215.1 Candidatus Gastranaerophilales bacterium
CAGTTTGAAAAAGTTGCTAAAAATGGATACGATTTGCTGGAAAAAGGACGCTTTGCCTGCCTTATTATCGGTGATAAATACGCTCATTCTCAGCATATTCCTTTGGGTTTTGAATGTATGGCCAGAATGAATAAACTCGGGTTTATTACAAAAGCTATAATTATTAAAGATATTCAAGGCAACGAAAGAGCTAAAGGTAAAACTGCCAATTTATGGCGCTACAGAGCCTTAGCCGGCGGTTTTTATATCTTTAAGCACGAATACGTTATGGTTTTCCAGAAAGTATAAGGGGGAAATATATTAGGCTAAATGCAGCGTTGCCGGCTTAATGATATTATGTTAAAAAATACCGCAGACGGGCTTATTATAAAGATTAAAATTGTACCTAATTCTTCGAAAAATGAGATTATTCTGGAAGATGAATTTATTAAAGTTAAAGTTACGGCGCAGCCAATCGAAAATAAAGCAAACAAAGCTTTGATAGAGTTTTTATCAAAAGAATTTAAAATCTCCAAATCTCAAATAGAAATAGTAAAAGGCACAACTTCAAAAGAAAAAACTTTGTTTATTTCCATAAAAGATGAAAATAAAAAATCAAATATAATTTCACAATTGACAAAATAGAGTAAAAAATATACTATTATATATAAAAGAGGAAACAATGTTGTATGCATAAGCGCTGGTATGATATAGATCCGACAGTTAGTCTGGCAGTAAGTTTGATGAGAAATGCTAATATAATGACGCAATATGATTGTGCAGATTTAATTGTTGCACGCTCAAAAGAAAACGGGATAGATTTAGCTGACAACATATTGACTGACGCTTTTTCATATGTATTACGACGCTGGTATGATACAGACCAAAAAATTGCAGAAGCTTTTGAATATTTGAAGTGTTTACCGCAAGATGTACAAAAAGAAGTGGCTCTTGAACTTATAAATTTGCTGCAGGAAGCTGAAATAAAATAAAAATGGCAACTCTGATACACTTATGTACAAATCCGGCTTTTATATCAATAATATTATTGTGTGTTTTATGTGTTAGAAAAATCAATGTGCTGCTTGCGATTATAATTTCAACTCTGGCAGCCGGCTACGCTGCAGGGTTAAACAGCACGCATATAATGAATACTTTTATTTCCGGCATGGGCGGAAACTCAGAAACGGCATTGAGTTATATTTTGCTAGGAGCTTTTGCTGCAACGATGGCACACTCCGGATTTACGGATGTTATTTCTAATAAAATTACCAGTATTGTTAACGGTAAGAAAATGCTCCTATTAGCAATTCTTACCCTAATAGCGATGGCATCACAAAATATCGTTCCTATTCATATAGCTTTTATTCCTATTATCATACCGCCGCTTTTGGGAATAATGAATAAACTTAAAATTGATCGCCGGGCAGTTGCCTGCGTACTTGCATTTGGTTTAAAAATGCCATATATAGTAATACCGGCCGGATTTGGGTTGATTTTCCAAAACCTTATTGCTGATAATATGGTTCAAAACGGTGTAAACGTTCTAAGGGGTGATATTTGGAAAGATACATTGATTTTAGGTGCAGGTATGCTTGCAGGACTTCTGATTTCTGTGTTTATAACTTACAGAAAACCAAGAGTCTACGAAGATAAAAAAGTATTAGCAGAAAATACAGGTGATTCAAAATTTCTGCCAAAGCACTGGCTTGTTATTCTCGCTGCAGTAGTAACTTTCGTGGTTCAATTAATTACAAAATCTCTGCCTCTCGGCGCACTGGTAGGCCTCGGAATTATATTCTCTTTTAAAGTTATACCTCAGGATAAAATGGATCATATGATGAACGAAGGGGTTTATCTTATGGGATACATTGCCTTTGTAATGCTTGTTGCTGCGGGTTTTGCGGATGTTTTGAAAGAGACCGGCGCTATAGAAAGTCTTGTTAATACAGTTCTCCCGCTTCTGCCTGCAAATATATATATTACATCACTAATAATACTTATTATCGGATTATTTATAACAATAGGAATTGGCACTTCGTTCGGCACAATTCCTATTCTTGCGGTTTTATTTATTCCTGTTTGTATAAAGCAAGGTTTCAATGTTTCCCAAATGGTAGTTTTACTTGCCGCTGCCGCTGCACTTGGTGATGCCGGCTCTCCTGCTTCTGATACAACTCTGGGACCGACTTCCGGACTTAATGCGGACGGGCAGCATAATCACATTTATGATACCTGTATTCCGACCTTTTTGCATTACAACATCGCTTTAATCTTATTTGCATTGCTGGGAATCTGGCTATTTCACTAATTAGCCGTTCAAGCCGTAGTTAAAGTCCTCTTGAATGTTGCTTGAAAGCATAGACTTCATTGATTCCATATAAGCATTAACTTCTTCCAATTCAGCACTGGCGGTTGTAATCTGTGCATCTATAACAGTTTCCCAAGCAGTTAACTGATCAAATTCTTCTTGATATTTTGCAGTTAATTTATCTATTTCTTCTTCAAAATCCGGAATCTCTGTATAGTCTGTATATAATTCTTGTAAATCAGCATCGCCTTCAAACATTTCTTTGTAATATTCTCTGATGGATCTTGTTTCAGAATTTTTTAAAGACTGAACATCGCCTTGAGAATAAGAAGCTAATGTTTTTTGAGCCTGATACTCAGTTATTTCAAGGTTTAACTGGTTTCTTCTCAACTTATAGCTTAATAATGTTTCGTGTAAATTTGCGATTGCCATTTAATATCACCATCTTTTTTAGTCTTACATATATATAAAGTATTTAAAAAAGAGGTAATTTCATTGCTTTAAAAATGTGTTACAAAAGTTTACAATTCTTTTAAATTCTCTTGTTTATATGCATTGACGGCAAGTGTATCGCAGCGTTCATTGTATTCATGCCCGGCATGTCCTTTTACCCAGATGAATTCAACTTCGTGCAGTGCTTTTGCATTAAGAAGTCTTTTCCATAAATCAACGTTTTTAACCGGTGTTTTTCCGGCAGTTTTCCATCCTTTTTTAATCCAGCCTTCAATCCAATGGTTGTTAAAAGCATCTACAACGTATTTACTGTCAGAATATAGTTTTACCGAACACGGCTTTTTAAGAGCTTCAAGACCGACGATAACCGCCATTAATTCCATTTGATTGTTTGTTACACATCTATAACCTTCTGACAATTCTTTTTCGTGTTTTATTCCGTCAGAATCTATATGTACTAAAATGGTGCCGTAGCCGCCGGGTCCCGGATTTCCGCTGCATGCACCATCTGTATAAATATCTACTTTTACCTTATCTGTCACTTTTTTCACCAATAACTTTAAGAAAACAGAATTATTCGGGGTTCTGTTCAAAGATTAAAAAACTATGCTGCAACACCTTTGATTTCAGAAATAAGGTATTTAGCAACCCATTCAAAGTCTTTATTGTTATTAGCGGCTTTTTTAAGGTATTCAACAGAAGCTTCACCAATTCTGATAAGAGTCATTGCAACAACACCGCGTTTAACGCCTCTTACTAATTGAAGCTGGTGAACAAGTTCCGGCACAACAGCTTTACCTTGGTCTACAAGAATATTTTCAATTTTATTTTTAGTTGTGTTATCTGCTGTTTCTAATTTGCCAAGAATTTCTTCTACTGATTGCATTTTTTTCTCCTTCATATTTTCTTTATCCTTTGCAATTTTATTATATACTGATTTTTTATAAAAACAGGATTTCCTTACATAATCTTAATATCAATATTAAGATTAATTAAGGTTGAAATATAAAGAGAGAGACGCAAAAGTTAATTCCAGTCCAGAGTGTATTTCCCGGATTTTATAAGTTTTGCTTTATACGCAATTGCATCATTTGTATTCAAATTTTTTAATTTTTCAATATCTTCCGGATAAAATTTAATTTTTGATACAATTATTCCGGAGGAATCGCCTTCTCTGGTTATTGATTCGGGTGTATAATCATTCATAATTAACCCTCGCTTACTCGTTTAATTTTTTCATAAGGTGTTTGACGTACAATCGCTTCTATTACCCACAAATTCTTCACATCATCGAAATGTGCTCCTGTAATTACCAAATATGAGTCTCTCTGCAAAATAACTTCATATTCTTCTATATGATGGGTATTAAAATCTTCAACAAATGCTCCTTTTGTTTCGCCTGGAATATCTATTTTCCACAATATTGCACCATTAGGGTTACCACCCGAGTGACCTGCTGGATCTTTTTTAGCCCATTCCTCACTAAAGTTTCTATTTAGAGACGTTGACATAAATCTTTCCTGCTTCACAGCATTACCTATAAGATACTTATTTACAAAATTTGCAATTTCCTGTTTTGAAGCACCCTTCTTTACTAACGTTTGAAGTACTTGACCTGCATCCATACCATTAGGTAGTTTTAGATTTTTTAATGATGCATTATATTGTTCTCCTCTATATGATGTTATTCTTCTATTAATAGTTTGCGTATTCAAATAATCAGTAAGATTATTTATATATGAACCTGTAGGATGATATATATTATGTGTACTTAATGCTGTATTTATGGATGTTGAATTGATTTTGTAGCTATATATTGCATTTACAGCATTATTTTGTTTCTGACATATATTGTTTACTACAACACTCCAAGTTCTCTCATCCATATTTAGATAGAAATCTAACGACCCGTGTTTTCTAATTAGCTTTGCAAATGCAGCTAACTTATCAATATTTCGACCTTTGTCTAATAAAAATGTACTTTCCCATAACTTTCTATATTTACCATCGCATTTATTAATTAAAGCAACAATATTTTTATAATCAGTAGAATCTAACTCCAAATCCATCTTATGCACTTTATTAATGTAATAAGAATCCTGAATTATTCCATTTGGAAACATATCTTTAACTTCACTTGTCTTAATTGGTTTGGATATATTTAAACTTGCCATTGTCCCATATGTAGAAGTATCTTTAAATATATACACACCATTTTTCTTGGTTACAACCAAATGTTGATGGGAAACTCCATTTGAACTTGAACCCATCTTATATTTTGCATTACCCTCAAATGAACCGATTGTAAAGCTTTCGCCCTCTTTCAAATTTTTAAGCATTCTCGCAAGTCGTGGTTCTGATAAATCTAGCGAAACGAGTGGACCTAATGATAATTGTGTATGTTTATTGCTTGCTAAATCAACAACGAAAATATCGCCGCGTTTGAAGTTTTGTTCTGAGTAATTACAGTTCAAAACTGTACCATTGTATTTAGATGCTGTTATCTTTAATATGTTTTGATCTACCGGAATTAAGTCGTCATATGGTGTTGCAACAACTTTATTCTTCAAACCTATAGAAGATGCTTTTTTATCTAACTTTTCTTTTAAATCAGATAGAATATTACCATAATTTGCAAAATGCTTTTGTATAGATTTAAAAATTTTGTCATATTTTTTACCTGTAGACATATCGTCTATTGAATCAAGAATCTTATCATAGAGTTTTGCTAATTTTTTGCCTGCTTGTGCTTCTATTTTTATAAGATTTAATTCTGATTCTTTTATGCCCAAGTCTAATTGTTTTACTTTTTCTATTAGTTGCGTTAATAAATCCAACATTACATCAGTGAATTCTTTGAATTTAGTTGTAATTATTGTCTTTATTTTTTCAAAATCTTTAATTGTTTTAATATTGTTTATAGAATTTACAACCATCTCATGCAAATTATACAAATCTTTACCCAATTCATTTTTTAATTCTTGTTTTACAAGGATTTTTGCTTCTTCATCTGTTTTTACTGGTAATAAAGGAGTATTTTCAAGTTGTGCACTTTTTAGTTGTAAATCTTCGATTACATATCCTTGAGTTTTTAGAACACCTTCTATTTCCTTCATCTGTTTAATATAACGATTTTTTAATTTTAAATCGATATCTACGGTAGTCGTTTGAAGGTGCAAACGGTTATATTCTGTAAATAATTCTTTGGCATTCATTTTCGAATATGTTAAATGATTTGAACCTCCTTTTCTGAGATGTAGGGAAGAAATAGCACTACCAGTACCACTTAAAATAACATTTGACATCACCCCTTCTGCTGAAATGGTTCCAGTTTCTACATATTCCTGAGCAACACCTACTGTAGTATCCGCAGCTATATTTACAGCGGTTCTTCCCATGGCAGCAGCTTTACTAGCACCTGTTATAACAGTTTTAGCAAATTTTCCTGCAGCTCCACCTGCTAAGACTGACACACCATCCCACGCAGCAGTCTTGACAATATCTTCCAAATCACCATCTCTTAATCCTACATCAGAAGAAGCTCTGTCACTTAAACCCACAATCAAGCTAGATATCACAGCACCTGAGGCTCCAATTATAACTGCACTTGTGCCACCAGTATAAGGCACAGCAAGCCCAGCTAGAACAGCTCCGAGAGCAGATGTAACAGTTCTTACGATACCTGAACCAAAATTTTGGGATTCATTATATTTTGCAACACGCTGAGCAACGTTATTATCTACACCAAATGCGTTTATGTAACGTTTTTCAGAAGGATCTTTTACATATTCTGCAATTTCCCAAGGACGGAAGTCAACTTTGAACAAATCCTTGAATATTTTTTTAAATTCATCAAAATCGCCCCGTTGCATACAAGCTTCAAGAGTTTTTATTTGGTTTGCATAGTTAGCTAGATCCTTTGCCACAACCTCTGCACGATTTTCAGAACCCCATATAATACTTATTGCATCAGCAACCTCTGCCGTCCAGCCCTGCTCACTTATTTGTTTATCAAAAGCTGTCTTTGCATTTCTGTACATTTCTTTTAATATCATTAATGTTGCTTTCATTGCGGTTTTAGGCTCATTACGGATATTTTCAATAGCCTGTTCCTCTGCAACTTTTTCATCACATATATTACCATCTGCATCCATATAGTGATAGTTCAGGTCTTTATCCATGACAATTTTTATGCCATTTTTTAAACCTTCTTTTACTACAACATATTCAGATACTATCCAACCTCCACCCTTAGATTTAGTTCTACCAGTGATTTTTTCTGAATTGTCCCATAAATCTTTTTTTGCTACATATTCATCTGATAAAATTTTATTATCATGCGAGACGATATAAACATTTCCAGCTCTATCACGTGCATACTTTCTATTGTAAGGCAGCCCAGATTTAATTACTCCAAGCTGAATTTTACTTCCGTCTGAACTTTCTACTTGTATTTTAGGTAATGAATCCCAATAAAGTTGATCCTGTACCTCCTCATCAGAAATATATTTATTGTCTTTTGTGAATACATAATATTGACCAGATTTATCACAAGTAACTTTCCAACCGTGCTTTAAATTAGCTTTTACAATTACTAGTTCTTCCTGCCAATCTTCACCAGTACTTGGATCATGCCAAGTTTGAGTTACCTTTGGAGATTTTTCCCAAGCTTCCTCATATGATTTCATGTTTTTTAAAGCAGGATCATCAATTGCAAATTGTTTCGGAATCCTGATTTTATCAAAAACAAGAAAATTCGACTGGCTATTTGCTCTTAAAAGCAAATCCTTTGAAACTCCAAATTTCTCTGCGATACTTTCTACTGTATCACCAGGTTGTACTACATAACCAAGTAAACACCCCTGCTCGTCATACTCCAGTCTCGTCATTTTCCCGTCTATACTTACCACCTGAGACCGGCATAAGCCATTGATTACCTCTAAATTTTCATAATCTCCTGTTACATAGTTTATATACCTATTTATAACAGTGTTTGTTGCATCATCTACGTATGTACTTGTTGATTCTATCTCAACAAAATCTTGTTTTTCCTTATCATATTTATATTTTGTATAGATTGAACCTTCTATTCCTTGCTGGAATTTCTCTTTATCATAATATGTACTTTGTGTGGAAATTGTTTCTGCAGACACAGGGTTACCTGTATCATCATATTCTACATACCTATCGTTTGTAATTTTCCCATCTTCAAAATATGTCGTTCTTATTTCATTACCATTTGCATCATAAACTTTCTCTGTAGCATATTTTCCAGAAGTTTCTTTGATAAATTTTGAACCGTCTTCAAAAATTTCTTCTTCATATACATTTCCATTTGTATATTTGATTATCTCTTTTTTACCTTCAGTTACAATTGATTCAATTTCTTCGGTAGTCTGAGCTAGCTTCGTTAAAAAATTTAACAACTCCTTGCCACTTTTATCAATCTTTTCCCCATTTATTTTATATTTTCCAGCCTCTTTTTCTGATAAAGTTTTATCTTTCTTAGCTAATTTCTTTATGGTTAGAATAAATTGATTTAACTCCGATTTATCTAATTTACCTTCGGAATTACCTTCATTATTAGTATTGATACTATCAAAAATACTTGAAAGAACAGAACCTTCTTCAATTCCGAGATCTTTTTTGGAAAGTCC
>CALUVP010000098.1 GCA_944324215.1 Candidatus Gastranaerophilales bacterium
TCTGACTTCTTCAACCTCTTCAACTTCCAGACCGCTCATTGTAAGCTCATGAGCAATTTGCTTTACGTCCAAGTCGCTTAAATCTACCAATTCATTCAACCAGTTTAATGAAACCTGCATATTTTCCTACCTCTCTACATTTTCCCTATAATAAATTATACAATTAAAAAATATGATAGCAATTTTTTTTATTTTTATGGTTTAATGAATGTTGTGAAATACAGTGTGGGGGTGTGTTTATGATAAATAAAATTAATGGCGTTTCAAATGTTCAAAATCTATCTAAAGTTTCTTTCAAGAGCAAAGAGCCTATATCTAAACCGGAAGAACAAAACTCAAATTCAGTTCTTGCAGGTATGGAAGCACTTGCTATTTATAATGCCCCTTTACTTAAAAATCCAGAAAAACTTGATGTAGAGCCGTTAACACCAATGTTAATTATGCAGGGAGATTCCGATAATCTTGAAGGTGAAAAAATTTATACATCAGAAGGAAAATTGCATTCAGTTGTTCAAGAAGATGAAAATACAAAAACGGTTTTAAGACCTGATAAAGAAAATGAAGGTATGTTCTCATCAATAGTTACCATAGATAAAAAAACAGGTAAGATAATAAAAGAACAGGAAAATTTAATAAGAGATGGTAAATATGATGAAATTTATATAAATGAGTATTCTCCAGAAACAGGAAAAGTAATTGCTGATACGTGTTATATAGAAGGGAAGCTAAATAGTGCTTCAAAGACTATTCATAAGCCTAATCAGGATTTCGTTGTCGTAAGGCGAAATTATGAGGATAATGAATATTCTGTTTCTAAATATTCTAAAAACAAAGATAATTCAATTCGTGTGATATTTGATAGAAATAAACAGTTAAAGGCTGCAAGAGAGTCTAAAAATGTTGACTTGAAAGCGTCTGGTATTGATGTTGATTTTTATAATGGTGGGATGATTTCAGTTCACAGATATGAGGAAATAACTGTTCCAAATAATTTTGGTGTTGAAAAATTGAACGATAAAGATCTTGTTCCAGCTGAGACTTATAAATTAGATTTTGATGCAAAAGGTTTGGATGGAGAAAAAACTTATTATTCAAATGGAGCTATTGAGACAAATTCTTTTGAACGCAATGGCGAGAAAATAAAAGCTTACTTCGAACCGGATGGAAAACTTGCTAAGCTTGAATTGTCAGATAAAAAATTTGTTAGCTTTGATGAAGATGTTTTGGAAATCAAGGAAAATCTTGATAACGGAAAAGTTAAGATTACAACCTTGTGCGATGACGGCTCAAAGTCAGTTAGAGTTGAAAACGAGAAAGAGTATAAAGAAGCTAATTTCGCTAAAAGCGGTAAACCTTCTTCATATAGAGAGGGTACAATAGATGAAAACGGAGAAGATAATAAGAACTTGTCCCTGTACTTTAACAAGACAGGAATGCTTGAAGCGGCATATAATTTCTAAAAACCTGTTTGTTGTACAAATTTGACAAGAGCATTGTAAACTTCATGATGTATTTTGCCTTCTCTGACTTCTCGGTAGAGTATGAGTAGCGCTTCGATACGAGAAAGTTTACGTCTATATACACGAGCTTCTCTCAGAGCGCTGTATTTATCTGAAATAGAAATTATCTGTACTCCAATATCTGATGGGTAAATATTTCCTTCCAGAGCCGGATATCCGGTGTGGTTTAAATTCTGATGGTGATATTTAATAAGCTCTAATGTCTCTCTTGAAAGATTTTGTGTCTTTAAAAGCTCATAACCGAGAGTAGAATGAATGTTCATTATCTCTCTTTCTTTGATGTTTAATTTTGCGGGTTTATTTAGGATTTTGGACGGTATTAAAACTTTGCCTAAATCGTGTAACATAGAGGCTTCTTTTATTATTCCTTTTGTAACTTTGCATTTCAAACTTTCCGGTAAACACGAGTAAACGCCCATTGCAATGTTGCATGTTTCATTCATGTGCCCGCCTGAAAGTTCTTTTAAAGTTTTGGTATCTATTGAAGGTTTAATTTTATATTTTTTTAAAAGACTTTTTATATCTGGGTTTAAATCAATCATATTCTGAACAATTGATTTTTGAAGTTTTTCATCAGTACCATTTTTAAGAAAAGTTTTTCCGCTATTATCCGAGTACACAAAGAAGCTGCTGTGATTAATTTGTACAGCACCTTTCAAACGGTATTTCTCTCTTTTCTTTTTAGGGGTACGATTTAAAATCATCATTCTTCTTATTATTTTATTTTGTAATATAAGTTTACAATAATCCTCATTGTTTTACAAGTATGAGTTAAAATATTTTTGGTTTTTTAGATGTTATAATAAACTTTATGCTTGGAGGTTTAATGGCAAGAAAAAAGTATAATGATAAAATTTTTCGTTTTTTATTGACCTTTATCTTGATGGCAACAGGGATTTATTACTTTGGTTTAAGCTATGTACCTAAAAAATGGTATGAAACTCAAACAATGATGCCTAACCAGGTTGAGGCTTATTATGTAAACCAATGGTGTACTTCAGATTTCGGACGTAGAGAAGTTATTTTGTGGGATTTAACCAGAGTCGACTGCTTAGCAAAAGATTACGCGATAGAATTTGATTTTGCAAAAAAATGGGCAGAATCTGTCGGACAAGCGCTTTATTATTCTAAAATGACAGGAAGGGCTCCTGCTGTTGTTTTAATTCTCACAAATATTGCCGACTACAGATATGTAAAAAGGGTTGAAAGACTCAATAACGGGATAAAAATTTTTCTTATTAAAGCTTATTAGAGTAAAAAAAAAAGAGGCTCAAGCCTCTTTTTTTATAATCTGTCAAAGCCTGTATATTTTCTCAAAACTTCAGGAACAATAACCGTTCCATCTTCTTGTTGGAAGTTTTCAAGAATTGCTGCGAAAGTTCTTCCAACTGCAAGACCTGAACCGTTGATTGTATGTACAAATCTTATTTGTCCGTCTTTTGTTCTGTATCTTGTGTTAGATCTTCTTGCTTGGTAATCTCCATAATTAGAGCAGCTGGAGATTTCTTTATAAGTGTTGTAAGAAGGTAACCATACTTCTAAATCGTAACATTTATTTGCGCTAAATCCGATATCAGCAGTACAAAGAGCTACTCTTCTGTATGGAAGTCCTAATCTTTCAAGACAAACTTCAGCATCTCTTGTTAACTTTTCGTGCTCAGCCGGGCTTGATTCTGGAGTTGTCAATTTTACCATCTCAACTTTATTGAATTGGTGAACTCTTATCAAACCTCTTGTGTCTTTACCCGCAGAACCGGCTTCACGTCTAAAGCATGGAGTGTAAGCTGTCATATACTTTGGCAAATCTTCTTCTGATAGAATTTCTCCTGAATATATATTTGTGACAGGAACTTCTGCTGTTGGGATTAAGTACAAATCTTCATCTACGCATTTGTACATATCTTCTGCAAATTTAGGAAGTTGACCTGTTCCTGTCATTGTAGCTGCGTTTGCCATAAATGGAGGTAAGATTTCTTCGTATCCGTGCTCTTCAGTATGAATGTCAAGGAAGAATTGGATAATTGCACGTTCTAATCTTGCGCCCTTTCCTCTGTATAGCGTAAATCTTGATTGAGAAATCTTTACTCCTCTTTCGAAATCTACAATTCCTTTTTCTTCACAAATATCCCAGTGAGGTTTTGGGTTGAATGAAAACTTTGTAGGTTCTCCCCAGAATTTTACAGGTACATTGTCATCTTCTGAAGCTCCAATTGGAGTTGTTTCATCAGGAATATTCGGGATTCTTAATAACATATCTCTTTGAGAATTGTCTAATTCTACTTGTTTTTCTTCAAGTTCCTTTATTTCGTCACCGAGTTTACGAACTTCGTCTTGAATAGCGTCTGTATTTTCGCCGTTCTTTTTCATCATACCGATTTTTTGAGATTCAGATTTCCTTTTTGCTCTCAATTCATCTGCTTGAGATTGAATTTTTCTTCTCTCTGCATCAATTTCTAATACTTTATCAACTGATAGCTCAGGATTTCTTCTTTTCAATAATTCATTAATCTTTTCCGGATTCTCTCTAATCAATTTGATGTCTAACATTCTTAATACCTCACTAAATATTAAATTTCTTATTTAAAGTTTAGCATAAAAATAAAATAGTTTTTGTGGTTTTTAGCCAAATTGATTTATATATTTTCTTGAAACAAATTCGCGCAAGGTATTTCTAGAGCCTCTGCAATTAAGATGAGTCTCTTTAAGCTTGGAACTTTTTTGCCTCGCTCTATCTCTGATAAATAATCACTCGAAATTCCTGCCGTTTCTGAGAGCTCTTCTTGAGTAAATCCCTTTATTATACGGTATTTTTTAATATTTTCTTGTACTAATTTAATCGTGCTATTTGCCATATAAAAATTATTAGATATAATAGTTTTATTATTAACAGGCAAATAGCACGGGTAAACATGTATAGAAAAACAATATTAATTGATTTAGATGGCGTATTAAACAATTATACTGGTAATTTTGACATTAATTACATTCCTTCTATTAAAGAAGGTGCAAAAGAATTTATAACAGAATTGTCAAAGGAATATAATATAAAACTTTTTACAACTAGAAACAAAATTTTAGCATCAAAATGGTTAATTAAGGAAGGATTAGATAATATAATTTCTGATATTACAAATACAAAGGATTTAAGTTTTTTGTATATAGATGACAGGTGTATTAAGTTTAATGGAAATTATTGTGAGTTATTAAATGAAATAAGAAACTTCAAGCCATGGTACAAAATTTAGATAATTAAAATTCTTCTTGAAAATAAGTTCTTTCCCCCCACCCTAATTGATAAACATACAGTCGCCGTAGCTGTAAAAACGATACTTCTCTTTGATTGCTTCTGCATAAGCTTCAAATATGAAATCCTTTCCGGCTAAGGCACTTACAAGCATCAAAAGTGTTGATTTTGGAAGATGGAAATTTGTTATTAATTTATCTACTACTTTAAATTCATAAGGCGGGTAAATAAATAATTCAGAAGCTCCCTTACAAGCTTTTATCTCCCCAAACATTTTGTAAGCACTTTCTAAAGTTCTGACAGTAGTTGTGCCGACTGCAACAAGCTTTTTACCTTCCGCTTTTGCTCGGTTGATTAAATCTGCAGTTTCTTGTTTGATTTCAAAAGTTTCAGAGTCCATGTGGTGCTCAAGAATATTATCACATTTTACAGGTCTAAAAGTTCCTATTCCGACGTTTAAAGTTACATAACCAATCTGAACTCCTTTATCGGATAATTTTTTTAGAATATCTTGGGTGAAATGTAAACCCGCTGTCGGGGCCGCAACAGAGCCTTCTTTTTTTGCATAAACCGTTTGATATCTTTCAAAATCAAGCTTTTTTAAATCTTCATTTGTCATTTTTCTTTCGATATATGGAGGTAATGGAATATTTCCGACTTTGTGAAGAATTTCAAATATATCTCCTTCATAAATCATCTGAACAAGCCATTTCCCATCATCAGGTAGGGGCATTTTTACTTCGCAAGATAGTTCGTCTGAAATCTTTGTTTGAGTCCCTACTCTTACACGCTTTGAAGGACGTATTAAGACTTCCCAGATTTTGTTTTCTCTTTCTTTGAGCAAAAAAACTTCTATTTTTGCACCAGTGTCTTTCATTCCGTACAGCCTTGCAGGGATAACTTTTGTGTCATTAAGTATCAAAATATGACTGTCATCAAGCAAGTCTACGATATCGTAAAAATGCTTGTTTAAAATCTTATGTTCATCGCGCAAAAGTGTCATCATTCTTGAATTTTCGCGCTTATCACTTGGACGCTGCGCAATTAATTCTTCCGGCAACTGATAATCAAATTCTGATAATAACATATTTCCCTTTCAATTAACTAACCTATTATATCATAAAGATCGTATTAAGGTTGAGGGCGTGATTTTATTTTTTTATTATAGATATTTCATATCCGAAAATATTGGCAATTGTTTCAAGCTCATCATATCTAAAAGAACTTAATGAAATCTTGTGTAAAAGGCTTTGTTGTGTATAATGTTTTCCTGTCTTTTCTGCTAGGATTTCTGCTAATTTTTTGGCAGTAAGTCCTTCTCTTGCCATTATGATTTTAACTTGTTCTTTTGAAGTCATAAATATTCCTTTTTATGAATAATTATACAGTTTTAAGAATAATATTGACAAATAAGGAATAAAATGTTAAGTTTAATTCTAAATAGAGAATATTTATTCTTTATTTAGAATAAAATATGAAGAGGGTGATAATATGAAACAAATTGATGTGAAAGGATTTTATGAAGTGATTAATATGTTAGATACAGTACTTTATTCTATAAAATGGATCAAATATAACAATCCTGAATGTTTTGGGTTAGAATATGTAACTTTTACGTATGAATTTTGTATTAATAAATTAAAGGTGCTTTGTATCAATAATATTGGAGATGGCAGTGAATAAAGTTTAAAAAGATTAAATGAAATGCGGTTTTGAATTTTATTCAAAACCGCATTTCTAACTTAAACTTTATGTTTATTCCTTACCCCTTTTCTTTAATCTGTTTAGCATTAGCCAAATCAACATCATCAACTTTTGCTTCTTTTTTAGCATCTTCTGCTTCAAGTTGTTTGTTTATAATTACAGTCTGAATAACTTGGAAGATGTTGCTTGAAATCAAGTATAAAAGAACACCAGCAGGGATTGGAATTATTACAAAAGTGAATGTCAACATTATCGGCATAAAAGTATTCATAGATTTTTGCATTTGTTGTTGTGCAGGATCTTGTTGAATATTTTTATTCATTGACATCATAGCCTTTTGTGAGAATACCATTGTAACTGCAAACAGAAGTATCAAGAATAATACATCATAATGGAATGCAGGTTTAACTTCTTTTGTAGGAATTGTGCTTACCAAAATACCGTCTTTTCTTACAAATGTCATTTTTTCTGATTCTTTTGTTTGAACATCTGTTACATCAATTTCAGCTTTTTCAATTTGGTCAAGTTGACTGAATTTTAGGTTAAGATTGTCTAAGCTTATTTTGAAATCTGCAGGTTCTCCAGGAGTTAATTCTCCTTGAACTTCTACAGCTTTGTTTGGTTTTTCAATTTTAACGTTAAGCAATGGCTCGTCTTCGCCTGTCAAATATACTTTTGCAGTCTTGCCTGTCATAAATGTATCATACTTTGAAACCCCTAAAGTTCCGTCTTGAGATACTCCTGCAGAAGTTTTTAAAGTTGCATCTAATCTTTTGATAAACAAAAATTGAGAATCTCCTGCCATTTGAATAAATTGAGGACTCATCAATGTTGAATATAAAAGAATAAATATAGGCATTTGAATTAATAATGGAAAACATCCTGCCATTGGATTAAATTTATGTTCTTTGTAGAACTCCATCATTTTTTGCTGCATCATCTGCGGATTACTTTTGTAACGTTCTTGTATGGCTTTCATTTTTGGCTGAAGCATTTGCATCATTCTCATAGAACGTTGTTGAGATAAGCCTAAAGGCCACATCAATGCTCTTACTATTACGGTTAATAAAACAATACCTATTCCATAACTTCCGGCAATAGATAGCATTTTTAATACTTTGATAGTTAGTGTTGTAAAATCCATATTCTCTTCCCTAAGTTTTGTGCTAGTATCAAAAAAAGTGTACTCACGTACACTTTTAA
>CALUVP010000099.1 GCA_944324215.1 Candidatus Gastranaerophilales bacterium
AAGAGTGGTTTCTTCATATCGTAAACTGTAGTTTGTTTTGACGTTGCAAAGTTCTGCATTTTATATTTCAACCATGTTACAATAAAAATAAGATATTGTGAAATTGTTTTGTAAAACCTGTTACGGAAGTGCAGGCATATCTTGTCGGGGATAGGTAATAATGTGAAATATGATGTATAGGTATTCATATAAAAACCGATATAAAAATATTTTTATTTAGAGTAATTTTACAAGCTAGACTATATGTTTTTTTATAATAGAGCAAGTTGATTGAAATGTCTGAGAATAACAAATTGTTTATGTGTGTGTGTGGAAAAATGATTGATTAGATAACGTTTAATCATTTTTTGTATAAACTAATTAAAACTATATCTGTAGTTAATGTTAAAATATAATTTTGTTTTTTAAGAATTATACTAAAGTATTATTATTTTAGTATAATATATGAAAATATAATACATAATATGGATTTATTGATTTTATTATTTCATTTTTTTGTATGATAAATTACATTTATTTTTTGTTGATTTATAATTTAATAGCGCTATTATATTAAAAAATCTTTTTTTTATTTGTTTTTTGGTGTAGTCTTGCTTATATTTGCAAAATTAATAAAAAGAAATTGCTGTAATATGTTCAAATGTATTAAATATTTTCTCTTGATTTTGTTTTTATTGATGATGGGCTTTTCTGTTTGTTATGCCCAGCAAACAACGCGTGATCAGCTTTTGAATTTGTTCTATAAAGCTCATAATTTGATGAAGGCTGGTGAATCGCAAGCTGCTATTTCTGCTTATACTGAAATATTAAATTTGTCTCCAGGGTTACCAGATCCTTATTTGCAGTTGGGGGATCTTTATGCTACTATGACAAAAAGTGTTTCGTCATTGAAAAAAGCTACTATTTGTTATTCGACCTATTTGAAATTGAAGCCGGAATCGTCCCAAAAACTAACAATTGAAAAAAAAATTGATGAGTTGAAAAGCAAAGTTTTAGAGTTGGAAAATATAAATTCCCCTCAAAAATCAGTCATAGTTGCGGATTCTGGACAAATTTTAAATGAAGAATCTGGAAAGAATACTTTTATGGTAGTGTCGGACAAAGTTTTGGAAAATTTTTCTACGGATACTCTTTTGGCTAAAGAGAAATCGGTTATAGTATTTAAAAAAAATAATAAAGCTCCTCAAGATGTTCAATTGGCAGGACGCTGGATTTCCGCAGGAATAGGTGAAAACGGTAGAGAAACATGGATTATGGATATGCGGGTTTTACAAGATGAAATGCAGATTTTATTGAATGATAGTTCTTGTATTTTAGCAAATCAAGATATTTGGGGTAGTATGAAACATGGAAAAGCTACTGTAATGATCGAAAATGATACATTGGTTTTTGCTTTTCGTTCAGAACTAGCGGAAAAGATGGAAAAGGATAAAGAATATCTTTTAAGTAACTTTGGTCAGATGGTTGATAAAATGTTTGATACTGGACAGACTGAATTAAGCGGTCTTTCTTCAAATTTAAACCGAACAGAAATAGAGAGGGGGGAGGATAGTGTTGTTAGGCTTGATAAGCAGGTTGTAGATAGTTTGTCTGATACATTGGCAGTGGTATGTCCTAAAATATTTTGTATCTGTGAATTCCGTTTGTTTTATGATGGCTATAAAATGTCAGGGACTCTATCCAAGCGTATAATGGAAACAGGTTTGAATGATAAAATCCTTTTAAATGTAGTAGAGCCTTGTGATCTGGTTCCGGTTCCTAAAGATTACTGTGGCTTTATTTATCATCCTGTTTCTGAAGAGTTGAAAGCAAACAAACGTGAATTACGTGATTTGTTTAATAAGAAGAAGCAAGAGTCTGCTAACAGTATTTCTGCTTTAAATGATTTGGCTTGTATGTATGCTTCTGGAATAGGAATTCGTAAAAATATGAAAATGGCAGTGGACTGTTTCATGGAAACTGTCATGAAGAATAGTCTTTTTGGTATGTTGAATATGGCGCTGCTTTATCGTGAAGGGTCAGGTGTAGAAAAAGATATGGAAAAAGCCCGTGAACTTTATCGTCGAGCTTATGATTCTGGTTATACGGATGCTATGGTTTTATGTGGTGATACTTATTTGGAGGTTACTGCGGATGTAATGCCGGATTATCAGAAAGCCTTAGCTTGTTACCAGCAGGCTGTATTGAGTAGTTGTCCGTTTGCTGCCTATCGTTTGGGAAAGCTTTATCATGAAGGATTGGGTGTGCAGCAGGATAAGGCTAAGTCATGGGATTATTATCAACAGGCATTAGAGATGCAATATCCGGATGCAATAGTAGATGTAGGTCTGTTATATCGTGATGGAGATATGGTGGAAAAAGATTATACTAAAGCGCAAGGATATTTGTTGAAGGCAGCTAATAAAGGAAATGCGCGTGCCATGTTTGAACTTTCACAGATGTATTTGAAAGGAATTGGGGTAAAACCAGATTTTAAACTAGCCAAGGATTGGCAATTTCGTTTTATGGAAGCTAATGATGTTTTGATTGACGGATTCAATACAGTAAAATCAAATGTGAATGCTATTTTGCGTTCCAAATGAAATAGAATAATGCGATTATGAGAAAGGTCTTATTAGGAATATTTATACTTTGTTCGTTTGTATTTTTATCTTTCAAGGAGGGAGCAGAGAATGACAAGGTAGGTTTTGGCAGTCGGAAATTAAAAGAGATGGCAAGACAGTTGCCCTTGTATGAGATGCCATCTTGTGACACTATAGTAGAAGTCTCAGAGATTATAAAAGACAAAGCACTTGTCTTTGTTTATCACGATAAGCAAATAGTTCATATTGGTGTTTCTATGTTCAGTCGAGAAACTAAAGAAATAATAGGACGGGATATTTGTAACTTTTTGGAACGGTATTTTCTGGAATTGTTGTTGCTTGACAGTGAGGCGAATGTAAATAGAAAATTGAAGGAGGATCATGTGACGTTATTGTTGAATGGAAAACGGTATGGCGAAGGACAGTTTCATTCGATAGGGGATGTTTTGCAAAGTATGAGTATGCCCGTCAGTTTTTCATTGAGTCATCAAGGGCAGTATGCTGAGACTGTTTGGTCGTCAGCTGGACGGCTTTTGCAGATGCGTTTTCCCTTATATCGTGAATTGATAGTTGGAATGGATAAAAAAGAATCGGATGAAGGGGTGTATAATTTGTTGAAAGTTGCTGAATTTGATTCTGTACCTTATACAGAAGAGAAGATTTCGCGTGAATGTCTGGAATTTAAAGCAGATAAGGTTTATGTACGTCATGGTGAAGCCTTTATAATTAAAACTTTGACGTCCGATCGGTATTATGTGGAAGAGAACGGGAATTTTCATTTAATATTTCAGCCTCAATATCCGGAGTATTCAATGAATAATTTATTTCTGAGCTATCAGAACGGAGTTGGCAAGACATTGAAAATAACTCATCGTCAATATGGTCATTTTACGCCGGATTTTTCGATTCCCTTGAATAATTTTCTGGCTTGTTTCAAAGATGATTTCATTGTAGTCTGTCATACAGGCTATAATAAGCAGAATGAACTTGAAACAATTGTTGTATTTAGTCATAAGGTGTTGAATTATATTCATTTGCTTAGGGTGCATATAGATGCAAAACAACTCTTTACTGATCATCCTGTACTTAAAGCGGATTTTTATTCCAATATTCCACAACATTATATTAATAGTTTATTAAAATGAATAAGGTTAAGTTAATTATTTTTTCTTTGTTGTTTCCGTTGATGACTTATGCTCAGCTTGAAAAAAC
>CALUVP010000100.1 GCA_944324215.1 Candidatus Gastranaerophilales bacterium
TTTAAGTTCTTTAAAACAGGTTGATTTTCTGCGTATTCAAAATACACATTTTTGAATTCAATTTTATCGTTTAAACCTTTCATAGAAATTGCATCTTTTCTGTCAACAATAGTTGGATTAAGGTCAAATAATTCAAATACCCTTCCCATAGCGACAAAGATGTTCTGAATGCTTGTAAGTGTATTACCTAAAGTCTTAACAGGTTTGTATAAAAGCAATAATGAAGTTACAAAAGAGGCAAAAGAGCCAGCTGTCATATCTCCGCTTGTAATTAAATGTGTTCCATATCCTAAAACAATTGCAATACCGCAAGACGCTATAACGTACATTAAAGGACTCATCCAGGCTGCTCGTTTTGTAAGTGACATGTTGACTTTAAAAGATTCCCAAATTTGATTTCTGAAATATTGTTCTTGCCTTGGCTGCAATTCATAAGCTGCCATAACCTTGTTTCCATTGTAGGTTTCATTAATATTTGTAGTTATATTACCCCCAATAACCATATTTTTATTGGAAGCTGATTTAATTCTTTTTCTGATTAAAGCAACAGGTATAAATGCTATACCTAGTACGCAAACTCCTATAACAGCAAGTTTCCAAGAACTGTATAGCATAACTGTAATTAAGCCTAATGCTCCAAAAATACTTGTTGTAATAGTTTTTATTTGATCAACAATTCCTGCAGAAGCTGTCTGAGGGTCATTCATGTATCTTGAAATAACTATACCGGAAGGGTTTTCGTCAAAAAACTGAGGATCCATGTAAATTAATTTATGAAATAAATCCATTTTTACATCGTTTGTAATTCTTTGAGAAGTCCAAGCGGAGATATAATCATTCAGGTAACGTAAAACCCCCTGAAATCCGGCAAATAGAATTACGCCAAAAGGAATTATGAATGCAAATAATTGCCAAGAAAGAGTAAATTCGTGACCTAAAAGATGAAAAATCCAGTCTTGTTTTCCTACAACGTAGTCCATATAAGGTTTAAGCGCAAACGCTGTAATGCCGTCTAATAAACCTAAAGGAATTGCGACAATAAAACCGCAGATTATTCTAAACATATATGGTTTTATATATGGAAAAATCCTTGAAAGTAGCCAACCATATTTGAATGAATTTTGAGCCGTAGTATTACTTAATTTCATGTATAAAAGTCCTCATTTATTATATGTAAAATAGGGAACTCCCCTCTATTGTTATTCTATTGTACCATCCACAAGAATCTTCTGCAAAATATTTGCTAAAGTGTTATTTATTTTTAAGAACTCTTCTTTTGACATCAGCTTAAATTCTTTAGGTGTCCAAGAGTTATGAAGCAAAAATAGTTCCTCCATTGTCTTTAAGAGCAAAATCTGAATAATCATTGTTGAAGTAAAAATTTTTATATATCTTTACAAGCTTTTTGTAACTTTTTGCGAATTCCAATTCAGGCATTGCATGCAAACAGTCCCTGTCTATTCTCAGGTAATCTGAGTTCCGTAAAATAGGGTTTAGAACGTCATTTCCTAAAAAGCTCCATTTGGTAATTTTTTTATATAACTTAGGTTTGAAATATTTGAAAAAGAGCTTTGCTAAAGAGTTTTTTTTAAAATTTTTTGCGAGAATTCAAGTCGTCTTAGAATTTTTTTTTCCACTTTTGGAGAATAATAGAATTCTCTTTAGCATAAATAAAACAAATATGCGGTTCAATCATTGCGAAATCAGTGTTACAGTCTAAGATTACGTTTATATTAGAGGATGTAATGATTGTATCCACATCCATCCAAATCCCGCCGTGTTTTTTAAGGATAGCACAACGTATTGCATCAGATTGAATTGGAAGTGAAAATTTGTCATACAAGACTTGAGGAAAGATATTTTTCCCAAGCCAATCTTTAAGATTAGAATAATCAAGAACAACAATTTCGTAATCCGGCAGGAATTTTTTCCAGGTTTCCAAGCATAATTCCAAATATGCCGGAATTTTATCTTTAGGTTCCCAAAATGTGAAAATTCTATTACTGCTCATGTTATAATTCCATTTGTTTTTTGATTATTCTTATCAAAAATTGTATTTTTGTCTAAAAGGATATAAAAGGAAATATAGTAAACTATCTAATATGTAATGTCCAATGCTTTAAAGTTTCGTTATTTGTATAAAACTTATTTTTGTTAACTTACTAAACGTTCAAGAATTCTAAAGGGTTATCAGTTTCTTTGTATGAATCATCTAAGGATATATGCCACATAATGTTATCCCTTTTCTTTTGAGCAGGAATTCCTGCTATTAATATGTTGTTTTGATTGAAAGATTTATTAACCAAACTAAAAGCACCTACAACACAGTTATTTTGAACTACCGTCTTATCGAAAAAAATAACATCTGAGCAAATCCAATTTCGATTACCTATGCTTATACCCTTATTAATATTAATTTTATTCATTGTAATGATATCATATATAAGATGGGAATTTGATACGCGAAACTGTACAGAGGCAAATAAGTTCTCATTTCCTATTTTAATATATGTTTCGTTTGTAAATCCAATGGTAACATTTCCATTAAAGGAATTATTATTGCCTATGCAAATTTGTGAGTTGTTATTAATATTGAGTCCAGGAGTTGGTTTAGCAATAAAGGATAATTTTCTCGATATAACAGTATTCTTTCCAAGATTTATTTCTGAATTATTAATGTCAATTTCAAAAACAATTTTTCCATTTCCGTTAAAATCGTTTAAATAAATTGTATTATTTTCGCCTTTTATATTAAAATCAAATTTTGAAGGATTTGTGTTTTTATTCAATCGAATTCCATTGCAATAAATGTTATTTTTTATAAATGTTGAATCGAAAACAATTCTATGCTTTATTTTTAGACCTAAAAAACAAAAAACCTTGTATTTCTTATCTTGAATATAAATATTTTGTATTGAGAATATTCTTTTCAATAAATTCATTAGTTTTTCTCCAAAGACGCTATTTTTCTTGTAAAGCAGGTTGAACTTTTATATCAGTCAATACACAATACTTACAAGCATTCATATACTCTTTTTGATAAAAGTCAATTAAATCTTGTCTTAAATTTTTAGAGTTCAAAATGTCAATACTATCATCTTCAAAAAGATTCATTTCTCTACCTGCTGTTGCTTTAGAACAAATGTCTAGTCTGCCATTCAAAACCTGATTACATTTTGTTCTGTTACAAACAAGAAATTTTTGTTTTGTAATATCTTCATCATAAGCACATTTACGTAATCCATACTCTTCAACCCAGGGCCAGTTCTCTGGTTTTTGGAGTTTAATACTATATTCTTTTAATAAATCCTTTATTTTATCTTGTTTAAGTATCGATTCAAGTTCTGGATTTTCAGAATAGTTACTCATGTAAACATATATTTTATTGTTGTATTTATTAATTGTTTCTAAAAGATTTTTGCTAGGTAGCATTGTTCCATTAGTAATTAATTGCGTAAAGAATATCTTTTCTTGGTTGGCAGCATATTCAAGCATTTGAGGTAATTCAGGGTTAATTAATGGTTCTCCTCCTAGTATTACCAAGTGCCTTATAGAATCTACTGCATCTAATATTTTATCTAATTGAATTTTAAACATTTCAAAAGACATCTCACTATGTTTGATTTTATCTAATTGAGGAATAAGAGCACAACAATCCTTGCATTTTAGCGTACATTTTGTTGTAATGCAAAACTCAATTTGAGGAATATTTAATTTATTATTTTCAAAAAAGTCTTTTTTTTCATCTTCAATATATTGTTTCAGGATTTCATTTCTTTTCATTGGGTTAAGGAATTTGCCTTCTTTAAACCACATGAATTTTAGCATCTCCATAGCCATTCTATTTAAAGAATTTTGTTCAAAATATCTTTTATAAAACACATCAGAGATATCATATTTATTAGTTTCTAGCATATCATTTCCTCCCTAGTTTTGCTCTTAATAAAGTTGCATAATCCTTAAACTCTTTTTTCTGTTGAGTTTTACCGAAATTCAATGAGTGAATTCTCCTATTTGTTGAAACAATGTCTAATTTTTTTATCTTTAAGTTATTTTTATCCATTTTTGATTGCCAATCAATAATTTCGCCTGCTGTTACTGTTTCATTGAATAGACCAATTTTATCAAAAACCGATTTTCTAACGAGAACAGCTCCTGTAAATAAGCCATAGTAGGGCTCACATTTTATTTTTGTTCCTTGTTTTTCTTCTTCTGAAAGTTCCGGCGAGAAGAAATCTTTTACTTTCGCCATGACGGCATAAACATCAGGATTTGAGTCTAATTCTTTATATAATTCAGGTAAAATATTCGTATTCATAACATCATCGGCATCGTGAAACATTATAAAATCACCACTTGCAACTTTTAACCCCGAATTTTTCGCTACAACAGGACCTTTTGATGTCTCATTGTGTAAAACTTTACAGCCCAGACTTATGGCTATATTTGTTGTATTATCTGTTGAGCCATCATTTACCACTATAATTTCAACATTCATATTTTGTTTTTTTATTGCAAGAATTGTTTCTTCAATATATTTTTCACCATTTTTACAAGGTATTATTATTGATATTAGACTATTCATATTTCCTCTAAAATTAATTTTTACATTCACAAACTAAAACAGTATCTGATATATAATTAACTAATCTTAAACGTCTTATTTTAAAACTATAACCCAAATTCCAAGATTCAACTAATGGCTTTATTTTAAAGAAATCTTCTGGAGAATGATAGATAGATAGATATAATTAAAACAGGTTTTTGAGTTTTAATTGTTTCAAACGCTCCTTCCAATAACATTTTTTCAGCACCTTCAACATCAGCTTTTATACATCCAACTTGAAGGTTATTTTCTTTTACAAAATCATCCAATTTACAAATTTCAATAGTTTCTTTATTTATAACCTTAGTGGCATCATCTGTCTTATTAAACTCTATTAACGTTGAATTAGGAGAAGCATTTGTTAAATTTATTTCTATGTTAGAATTAACATTTGATAATCCTTTTTGTATTGGTATAATTCTATTCTCCAGAGAATTTATTTTGATAGTTTTTGTTAATATATTGTATGTTTCAGTTACAGGTTCAAATGCGTAAACTTTGTCATTCGTATAATTTGCCAAGACAATTGAAGAATCTCCAATCCAGGCGCCGGCATCAATAATTGACTTATTTTTGTCTATATTACAATAATCCATACCACAGTTGTTATAAAAAATGACATCATGAAATTCATTAAGTGGTAGAAAATAATTTTTATATACATATATATCTTCCAACTTTATTAATTCGCGTTCTTTAGATAAGTTGAATTCTTTAATTTGCATAATTTCTCTTTCTGACATCTTTATACTAGATGTATTATTTTCTATAGCATTTTGTAAACCTTTAATTATAGTTTGAACGAGTTTAATGCTTTCTAAATCAAGACTTTTTATTAAATCCAGGTAATCTTGCTTAAAGTCTTTAGAAATATATTCGATAAACATAGCATCTAAGGCTCTTTCTTTTGATATATAAAAGAAGTTACTATCATCATTTAAAGCGGTATTTATCAAATTTACTTTATTGTGAATTTGGTTTAGCAATTTTTTTATTGGTTTTATCTTTATTTTTAGTCCCATAATAGTAATAATTTTTGTAATTCCATCATTTTTTATAGAAAATATTTTCATTTGCAACTCCTTCTATATTATTTTTTGCTTTTTAACAAAATACTTCTTATGTATAACTCATTTAAAATCTTATAATCTTTTGATTTCGGATGACACCTATATTTTTTTACATTGAATAGATTTTGAGAAATAAACGCAAAAAACATTTTATAATCGACAGTATTATTTTCCAAATTTTTAAGTCCGAAATTTATTAAAATTTTTATATATTTAATATAAGATTTTATTTGCTCTTGTGTCCAAATTTTATTACTTTGAGATTCCATTCTTCTTTCATAATGATATATTGCATCGTCAACTATTTCAATATTTTTAGCATAGTATGCAGCTAGAGTTACCCAATAAGGATCTTCAAAACAATTATTATCCTCTGGAAAAAACAAATGATTGTTTTTTATTAAACTTGATTTAAAAATTGCTGTCCAAAATTGATAATTAAAAGCCTGTTTACAAATTTTTATATTCTTATTTTGGACAGTTTGAAAAGATTGTCCATTAGAATCAATCATTATAACGTCTGCACCTTTTACAATATCTGGATTATTTACTGCCGCTTTTGAATATAACTTTTCATAAAAATCTAAATCAATATAATCATCTCCATCAACAAATCCTATATAATCACCAATGGCTATTTTTAACCCTTCGTTTCTGGCGACAGATACACCTTTATTTTTTGTAAGGTTTATAATTTTTATGTTAGAATTCTTTTCTGCAAATTTTTCAATTATTTTTAATGAATTATCTGTAGAACAATCATTAATACAGATAAGTTCTATGTCTTTAAAAGTTTGATTACAAATACTATTAAGACATCTTTCAATATAATTTTCTAAGTTATATATAGGAACAATTACTGATATTTTAGGCATTAAATATCTCCTCATAATTGAATCTTGGTATACAATCCAGACACCCACAAGGAGAGGCATTGTATACACTTATATCGCTTTTATTTAGAAAATCTGCAGCAACTGCTATTGAATTCATCATGCGTTTAGCATTCATTATAGAATTTTTTTGTCTTTGAACTTCTTGTGGAGTTTCAGCATATATATACCCTTTAGTGTTTTTATAATCCAAGTCAACGCCAATAATATAAATTTCATTAAATCCGAGCCAATATGCAAATTCTAAGGCAGTAAAAATTACAGTGTAACCTTCCGGTAATATTTGAGTTAAGTTTTTTTGAAAAGTTATATTTGTATAGTTAATCATTTTCATATAATCAAAGAAAATAATGTTGTTATATTCAATAGGAGGTTTTACACCAGCGTATAAAAAAATATTTTCATATTTATTATATGGTATTTCTTCTTTAATACCTTCTTGATTATATAAATTAGTATCCTGTAAAACATGATAATTAAAGTTATAAAAGCCGTTTTCAGATAATTTATAACCTCTATTTACTGTGAAAGTGATTTCATCATTTAATAAAGACAAATCAAGTTGTTTCAAAGACGGAGAACTTCCGACAATAAAACACCTTTCTCCTCTATGCTTATTTTTTAATGAAATTAACTTTTCGTGATTTTTGTCAGAAAGATTTATCTTTTTATTTTCTTTTTCTTCCGTTGTTGTCCAAAGATTATGTAATCTTTGTTTCAAGTAGTTAACATTTTTTGTTTGCATTTTGCTCCATTTTATTTTTTGACTATTTTTTTCTATTATATATTAGTATTAACTTTTAATTTTAGTTTTGTGTTTTGTACGTAATAAATTTAATATTATTCTTTTTTGCTTGTTTTGTTCTTGTAACTTGTTCAAATATATATAATCGATTTCTTTAATTTTTATATTTGATTGTGATAATTTATAACAATAGAAGCCCGTTAAACGTTCTATTACAAAAGCAATATCTCGATTTTCATTCATATATGCTGCAGCATGAGGACTTAATTTATTGCGCTCAGTTGGCAGAAAAAAATCGTGAGTATACTTAAGAAGTGTTAATAAAAATGGATAAAGCCATTTGCAATATTCGAAAAAAAGTTCTTTTTTCAAAACGTATATTTCATGGTAAAAACCTATTTTTAAATTAAAATATTCATCATAAATTTGGATATCTTTAGGATTATATTTAGTAACTAGTTCCCTTGTAAGATTAGCAATTTTTTCTCCTCTTGCAATAGCATAACGTTCCTTATTAGTCCAATTGTTAGGATTTTCTTCCATTTTAGGGAGAAAAGCATCAAAGTCCTTTAGATTATTCAAAAAATAAGGTTCTAAAAGTTTTCTATACCCAAAGTTTCCAAAATATTCAGGATTGCCTAGTTTTTCGTAATTTTTCCAAGCCCAATATGTTCCGGTAAAAAATCCAACACGACGATTTGTATTAGAAATATTGCCTTCAAAATCATTATCCCCAATGCAATTTTCGTGTAGCCATTTTATATCATCATCAGAGACAATTCCATCTTTTGAATTTTCTCTTTCAACAGCTCGCCCCAAATGAATAGGTGTCAAAATCTCAGATTTGAATAAAAAAGAGGGTTTTATATAACTCACTAATATTTTTATCAAAGGAGTTTCACGCCCTTGATTTAAGTAGTCATATTTTTTATATTCTATGAATAAATTCTGTTCCTGCATTAAAATGATTACCTTCAATAATTTTGTAAATTTAGTTATTTTGTCACTTTTATGGTTGTTTTATCCATTGTTTTTTTATATTTTCTAAGATTATATAGAATAATATCTTTTTGATTTGCTGGTTGAAAATCTTTGCCTCCTATAATCGAAACTGTTCCAGAAAAAATATTGTTAGGATATTTCTTATTAATATATTTTAAAGATTCATAATAAGATTGTGGTGTTTTATGGTATCCAGACCAATGGCAGGAACGAAAATGTAAAGCAAACGAATCAATATTAAATTTTAGTTTTGCATTTATTGAAAAATCTTCTACGTATAAGTCCCAGTGTAAATTTTCATCAAACCTTAAGTTATGTTTTTTTATTAAAGAAGAATGTACTATTATTGCTTGGCAATCAAAAGTATCAGAAAGTTCTAGAGCTTCTTTTAATTTTCCAAGAGCTCTAAAACCACTACCATCCCTTCTTTTTTCATAACAAAATCCTGAAAGAACCCTTATACCTTTATTTTCATAAAAATCTATTTTTGAACCAATAGGACCATATATATAATTTTTATCCAGCTTGCTTAATATTGGGTTAATATCTTCCAACAATTCCCAGTCACAATGACAGAATATAAACCAAGCATCTTTATTATAATCAAAAGAGTCTAAAAAACTATTATATCTTATTGGTATTGAAATATTTTCAGTCGTATTATCGTAATCTATACAACTTATATTTTGTGGTAAGCTTATAAATTTATTTTCTAAGATTAATTTTTTGTATAAAGAATAATTGTTTACCACACTTATAAAATAAGTTTTTTCTCCAGAAGATTTCTGCAAATTTTCAATTGCATAATGGGAAAAAATATATTTTGAATATGTTTCAGTATTTTTAAGAGCGAAATCTTTTTCTTTTATTTCTGCACTCAATTCTTTTATTTTTTTATTTTTTTCTAAAAATAAAAATTCCTCGATACTTTGTTTTGTTATAGGACCATACAAATCTGGTGAGAGCTCTTTTATGTAATAAAGAAAAGGTTCTTTGTATAGAACGTTATTATATATATTGAACAATGCTTCTATAAGAGTTAATTTTGATTTTAAATTTATTGTTGATATGTTGGTTGCAACTATGGTAAACCAGAGAGCTGCAACATAAAAAATAGTTCCTCCAAATTCTTTAGCATAAGTGTTTGCTAGTGATATTATAGAACTGAGTCCTTCTAATTTGGCTAATAACCTATCATCAGAGGGAACTCCCGCTGTTTGAGAATCAATTCTTTCATTAATGTATATGTATGTTTCACAAATTTCTATTTTATTTGCACAGAGTGCAAATTGAAATGTAAAAACAGGGTCTTCCATATCACAAAGTATAGGAAATTTAATATTATTTGAAACTACTATTTGTCTACTAAAAATTGCGCTACAGAACTCAAAAGCGAATAATTTGTTATTTTCTTTAACTTTTTCATTAAAAAAAGAATTGCATAAACCTTTTAATGAATAATTATAGAAACCCTTAACCGCATCTGCATAGGTTTCAATGGCTTTTTTATACAATTTTTCGTAGAAATCTAAATCAATAAAATCATCAGAGTCCACAAATCCAATATATTCGCCCTGTGCTTCGTCTATACCGGTATTTCTTGCAACAGCAGCACCTTTATTTTCTTTAAAATCAATTAACTTTATACGACGATCTTTAGATGAATATTCCTTTAGAATTTCAAAAGAATTATCAGTTGAGCAGTCATTTATGCAAATTATTTCAATATCCGATAGCGTTTGACTACAAACGCTATCCAGACATCTTCTTAAATAATTCTCTGTATTATAAACCGGTATAATTACTGATACTTTTGGCATTTTGTGCTTCCTTAAAACAACTATATTTTATAGGTAAAAATCGATTAATTTACCACTACACTTCCATTTTTTCTTCACGTTCTTTGGTTTCTTCTTTTGTGTAGCCGATAGAATCTTTTTCTGGAGTCCAGCCAATTTCTTCTTTCACTTCATGAATAGGATCTGCCAATAATAATTCTTGAGCGTCATCATAAGCTTTTACTTCCATTTCAAAATTGCTTTCTGATGCGACATCTGAATTAATTTCTGCTTCTGAATTAGAACTTGCCCCTTCTATAATAAGTTCAAAATCAACCATTTCTTTTACAAATGATTTTAATGTAGTCTCTATATCAGCAGGTGCACCTGGTAAACTTTTAAGTGCAGAAAGAATATTTTCAACACTTGCTTCGTTTATTAAGTTCTCATAAACAGCTGTTCCTAAACCATTCAAACCATAATAAATCCCTGTTTCTGAGTTTATAATAATTGCAATACCGTCAGTTACATCTGCAAACATTTTTTCATCATTTAATACATAGTTCATTTTCATTCTCCTTATTTTCCAGTTTTTCTTTTACTAATTCTCTATACTCTTCTTCTGCATGTTCTACAAAAGATAATTTGTAATTATTTTCTTCTGCAAATTCCTCATTAATCTCTGCTTTAGCGTTAATTATTGATTCTGGAAGAGTAATTCCTTTTGCATTAAGAGCTTCTACAAATAAATCGAAGTCTCTTAGAATATTATCATTTTTATCAGTATAAAGTTTTAAACTTTGTTTTAAAATTTCTTGTGAAACTCCGCGTTTTAAATTTTCAAAAACATTTGTAGCGAATTTATTCATAGAATAAATTATTCCGGTTTCAGTATTCAGAATATTAGCAAGGTCAAAAGTAATATCTATTGCAATTTTATCCAACCCAATAATTTCATGATTTGATTTGTCAAATTTATTCATAAAATCTCTTAGAAATTCAGTATTTCTGTCAATATCCCAGCATAGATTAAGCTTGTAGAATGGCAAATTCTTGACCATATTCATCATTTTTCTAACTGTCCAATTCTCTGACAAATCTTGTGTTTGCATCAAGGTTGACTGAATAAGTTGAACAATGGCTCTCCCTTTTTCATCTAAAGAACAAGGTTTTATGCTTGGTTCTTTAGATGAAACTATTTCCGGGAAAATACAAAGCTTTATTGGATAATTCATCTTAAATGTATTGTGATAATTTGAAATGTTAAAAACATATTTGTCTTTTCTTGCATTATTTGATACAAACTGCGAACCCTTCATGTAATCATAAAGCCTATTATACATAACGGGTGCAAGAGTTATTATTGAATAAATAGGGCTTGATAAAAGTTCGTTTTTATCGTTTTGGTGAAGTATCAAATAATCATCAGATACGTATTCAAATCCTTTCATCATAGATAAGACAGACAAAGTAGATTTACCCCTTTGACCTCTAGCACAAAAACAAATTCCGTTGTTGTTTAGTCCTATTACCG
>CALUVP010000101.1 GCA_944324215.1 Candidatus Gastranaerophilales bacterium
CTCACGATTTGTTAGAAAGATGTAAAAAACCTGTAGAACAAGCTTTATCAGATGCCGGTTTAACAAAGAACGACATTAACGAAGTAGTTCTGGTAGGTGGTTCAACTCGTATACCTGCTGTTCAACATTTGGTAAAAGAATATACAGGAAAGGAACCTAACCAATCAGTTAACCCGGATGAAGTAGTTGCAGTAGGTGCAGCAATTCAAGCAGGTGTATTGGCAGGTGAAGTTAAAGATATCGTTCTACTTGATGTAACTCCATTGACATTGGGTATTGAAACATTAGGTGGTGTAATGACTCCTCTTGTTCCACGTAACACAACAATCCCTGTAAGTAAGTCACAAGTATTCTCAACAGCTGAAAACAACCAGACAGCGGTAGATATTAACGTACTTCAAGGTGAAAGACCAATGGCATCAGATAACAAGTCTTTAGGTATGTTCAGACTTGAAGGTATCGCACCTGCAATGAGAGGTGTTCCTCAAATCGAAGTTACATTTGATATAGATGCTAATGGTATCGTTAATGTTTCTGCAAAAGATAAGGCTACAAATAAGGAACAAAAGATTACAATTACAAACTCTTCTAACCTTTCAGAAGCTGATATTGATAAGATGGTAAAAGAAGCAGAAGCAAACGCATCTGAAGATAAGAAGAAAAAAGAAGAAGCAGAAATTAAAAACAACGCTAATTCATTAATTGCTTCATCTGAAAGAATTGTAAAAGACTTCGAAGGAAAAATTTCTGAAGAAGATGTTAAGAAATTAACAGAACATAGAGAAGCATTACAAAAAGCTTTGGATGAAAACAAACCTGCAGAAGAATTGAAGAAACTATCTGAAGAATTGCAGCAAACAATGTTTGCAATTTCACAAAAGGCATACGAAGCTGTTCAAAAAGAAGGCGGAGATGCAAACAGTGAAGCAAATTCAGCAGGTAGTGAAAACGCTTCATCAGATAAGAAAGATGATGATGTAATTGATGCAGAATTTACTAAAGAATAATCTTTAAAGAATAGAAATACATAAGTCGCGGTTGGATTTTTTAAAATCCAACCGCGTCTCTTTTTATATTAAATAAATAGACAAAACGAGGAAAATCGTAGTAAAATAGTTTGAAGAAGCAGTTAGTAAAAAGGATTAAAAATGAGAGGAAAAGCATTTAAATTTGGGGATAATATTTCAACAGACCATATAGCTCCAGGAAGATTATTTCATCTTCGTTCGGATTTGCAAGAATTTTCAAAACACGTTTTAGAGGATGCTGATGAAAATTTTGCAAAAAATATGAAAAAAGGTGATTTTGTTGTTGCAGGTCATAACTTTGGTCTTGGCTCATCTCGAGAGCATGCTCCGCAAATTATTAAAATTGCAGGAGTAGGGGCAGTTATTGCTAAATCTTTTGCAAGAATTTTCTACAGAAATGCAATCAATATAGGGCTTTTAGCAATTGAATGCGATACTGATGGTATTGATGCCGGAGATGAATTGGATTTGGATATCAAGGCAGGAACATTGAAGAATTTAACCAAAGGTACGACAACTATGATAGAACCGCTTCCTGACGTTATGATTAAACTGCTTGAAGACGGTGGTTTAATTGAGCATATTAAAAAGAATGGTGATTTGGTTTTGGGGTAAAACTTTAATTTTGATAATAAATAACTGGCGCATTTTGAAAAAATGCGCCAGTTTCATTTTTGTTATTTCAATTTTATAGATATTTGAAATTGATATAAACAGAGCTTATAACAAGCGAAATTAATACAACTACAACCCCGTATTTCATGAATTTCAAGAAAAACATAGGGTGACCGTGTTTAGCTGAAGTTTCAGAAACGATAACGTTAGCAGCAGCACCAATCATAGTTAAGTTTCCGCCAAGGCAAGCGCCTAGAGATAAGCACCACCAAAGAGGATAAGTATAATCAGCACCCATTGCTTTTTCGATTTCGACAAGCATAGGTGACATAGTTGCTGTGTAAGGAATATTATCGATAACACCTGAAATAAGTCCTGAAGCCCAAAGAATAAGCATAGAAGCAGCTTCTTGAGAACCTTGAGTTACTCTTAAAATCCATTCAGCCATAAGCTTAATACCGCCTGAAGCTTCAACACCACCGATTATTATAAATAATCCGATGAAGAAGAAAATAGTATTCCATTCAACATCTCTAAGAATTTCGGTAGGTTTTTCAAATAATAACAAAACGCTTGCACCAAGCATAGCAGCAACACAAGTTTCAATGTGTGTCATATCGTGAGTTACAAAACCTAAGATAACAAAGCCAAGTACGATTAATGAACGAATCATGTGAACTTTGTCAGTAATCGTATTTGAGTTATCGATATTAGCAGCCTCGTGCATTTTTTCTTCAGTAGTTTTAAGTTTTTTTCTGAAAAGAAAAGCCATTGTGAAAAGAACAGCAGCAAGAATAACTGCAATAGGTAATGTAAGATTATAAACAAAATCCATGAAGGAGAATCCTGCAGCACTACCAATAATAATGTTAGGCGGATCTCCGATTAAAGTAGCTGTACCACCGATATTTGAAGCAAAAACTTCTGTTAATAAATACGGTATAGGGTCAATATCAAGTTTTTGAGCAATTGCAAAAGTGATAGGCATAATAAGAATAACAGTTGTAACGTTATCCAAGAATGCACTAACAACAGCCGTAAAAATACCAAGAGCAATAAGGATTAAAACCGGATGTCCCTTGGTCATTTTTAAAAGTTCATTTGCAATATAGCTGAAAACACCGCTTCTAGTTGTAATATTAACAATAATCATCATAGAAACAAGTAAGAAGATTACGTTAAAATCAACATATTGTGCAAAATAAAGCGGATTAAGAACACCGTCAAGCGCTTTGGTTTGGCTAACGAGTCCTAAAAGAATTGTAATAGCAGCGCCAAGAAGTGCGATTGTAACTTTAGGGATTTTTTCAGTTGCGATGAACGCATACGCAATAATCAGTAATCCCGCAGAGATAATCACATCATGTGCTGATACAAAATTGTGAATAAATTCCATATCTTTCCTCTCCTTTTATATAAATATCTTTCTCCTAGGGAGAATTATTATTCAAAAAAGATTTATATAAAGAATTTTAACACAAAGATAATTACAAAAGAAAATGTAATAAAGGTTATTGAATATCTGATGTACAATAAGGACAGCGAGTAGCTTTTATAGGTA
>CALUVP010000102.1 GCA_944324215.1 Candidatus Gastranaerophilales bacterium
GATATATTTGTTCAGATTATCCAGTTGGGCATCAATAGACATACCATTTTCTTGCTCACGCGATGAAACACGAGCAAGTATTACTGCTTTCATAATTCATTCTTTTGGTTTTACTGCATTTAGTATAGTGCATGAAAGCAACAATGCCAGTTTTATTTGGTTAAATAATGGCTTGAAAAATGTATGCATTGTACATACATTTCCTTAAAAGGCTTGTAAATGAAATTGATAACTTCCACAGATTTGCAGAATTGGGCAAAAACGCGTGAGTCAGAGCAATATTTGCCACTTTTGCTTAGAAGATTAATTATAAATAACGTTGGTTTTAATAATATACAATATATTAAAATACCGGGTGGTGATAGCATATGGAAGCCTGGTGTTGACGGAAAAATTCTTACTCGTGTAGATAGTCTGTTGGGAGAAAAAAATAAAACGTACTTGGTAGAGTGCGGTCAATGTATAGATTATAAGCAAAAATTCGAAAAAGACTTAAGAAAGCGCACTAATCAGCTTGAAGGCATCAAACAAAAAAATTCTGTATTTGTCTTTATAACCACAAGTAAAATCCAAGATGCAGATGAAGTATTACAAGCTACAAGGAATAAAGTAGAAAATAGTGATTTATGGGCAGATATAAAATTATTTGATGCAGATAGTATAGAAACTTGGCTTGACCATGATTTTGCAACTTTTGCGTGGCTAGCAGATATAATGGGCAAGCAATCAAATGGATTAAAAGATTTTGATGGTTTTTGGAGGGTTTGGAGAGCATCTACAGAAATTCCAATTGATGAAGATGTGATTTTGGCGCGTTCCGGCAATTATCAAAGTGAAATAAATAAATTTTTAAATAAGGATTCTGGTGTTTTTCATATAAAATCGGCAAGCCGCAAAGAATCTCTATTATTTTTTATGGCCTCTATATTAAAAGCACCTTTTAAGGAAGATGCAATCGATGCTATAAAATCTAAGATTGTTATAGTTCAAAATGCAGATGTTTGGAATCGGGTGGTTGAAGATGGTGAAGCCAGCAAGTTTATATTAATACCACTTTTTGGAATACCAGAAAACTTAGGATTTTTGGTAGACAAGGGGTTGCAGATTTTTATACCAATGGGCGAAAATGATGGAAAAGGGACAGAACCAAATACAGTCTATATAGAACCATTTAATAATGAAATTTTGTATAGTGTGCTTGAGACAAAGTTGGGCTCATATGAAAGAACTAACCAAATTATTAACAAGCTTGGACATAATGGAACATTGCTACATTTGCAACGGATTATGGAGCGTAAAGATGTCTCTAGTCCAGCACCAGAATGGGCAAATAAAGAAATTTCAGAGATTTTATTATTAGCCGCGTTTGTTGGTAGTTGGTCAGATAGAAACGCCAGAGATAGAGAGGCGCTATCAAGCATTTTTGGGATAGAGTATGCAGAAATAGTAAAAAAACTATCTTTTCATATAAAAACAGAAGAAGCGCCTATAAGAAAAATAGGCGATATTTGGGAGGTTAGTTCGCCAGATATTATAATTGACTATCTAGGAGGGTATTTGACCGAAGATACTCTCGGGAGATATTTAAACGAAACTAAAAAGATTTTATCTGAAATAGATGTGCGTTATAATGAAAGCGGTACGCGGAGTCTTTTGGTTTCTTATGATTTTAATAGCGGGAAACACACGTATTACTCAAGAAATCTAATTGATGGAATTGCAAATGGGTATGCTGCGATTGCTAACAATGAGGATAAATTTGTAAATTTAAACGGTGTAGCATTTAGAATCCAACAAAATATACAGGAACTCTTAGAAGATAAAAATTGGAAGAAGTGGGCTACTTTAAATCCTATAATGCCTTTATTTGCAGAGGCGGCAAAGGAGAAGTATTTAGAACTGCTCGAAAATGTTGTCAATGATGCGCCATCTTTAATGACAGACCTTTATGAGAAAGGCGAAGATATAGGATTTATGGGAGAGTGCCTATACTCTGGTATTTTATGGGGGCTTGAGAATCTTGCTTGGTTTGAGCCATTTTTTATGCGAGTTGTTAATATATTAATAAAAATGGAACAGATTAGGAAAGAAAATTTACGATATGGAAATTCTCCATCTGATACTTTGAACCGAGTTTTCTGTACTTGGCTTCCAAATACTTTGGTTGATTTAGACAAACGGCAATTATGCATATCAACTCTATTGAGAACTAATAAAAGCTCGGATGTTTTGTTTAACCTGTTATATAGCTTACTGCCAGTGGAACATATGACTTGTCAACCAACTCATAGGCCAAAGTTTATTGAATTACGTGACCAGGAACGAGAATCACGTACTGATATAGATAGGTTTAATAGTTTTATATACGCAGAAATTATTAATATGCTAGGAGACAATAAAGACAGATGGGATAAAATAAGTCGTTATATAACATATATGAATCCAGAAAGATTCGATATGTTTATGAATAAATTATATTCTATTGATTGGCAAAATGCGGCTCCTGAATTTAAAAACTTTGTATATCAAAATTTAGACCATTGGGCGGATTCTGCAAAACGCTGGAGCGATGAAAATGCTCATAAATGGGGAGTGGCTGAAAAAATAGCTAGGATAAGTGAGATATTGAATGCGCTTATGCCAACCAATCCTATAGATAAGAATATACGTATTTTTTCTAAGCTGTCTGTCTGGGATTATAGAGAATGCTCAGGAAGGCCAAGTCCCAGATTGCAGCAAGCCATTCAAGAAATAATTAGTTCTAACGGTGTGCAAGGATTGATAGACTTTGCTAAGCAGATTGACGCTGTTGATGTTCTTGGAGAAGAACTAGCATTATCCAATATATCGGTGGATGATGTTGTAGAACTTTTAAATTCTCCAGCTAGAAAAGACCCAAAAGTGCAAAGATTTTTGGCTGTATTGTTTGCTGTTATCATAAATATTAGAGGCGTAGCTGTTGCAAGTGAGATTTTTAATGATGATTGGGAAATTGAATATAAGCAAGCTTTGATAGGCACAGTAAAAGGTAATGAGGCATATTGGGAATGGGTGGATGAAAAAAGTTTTTCTGAATTTTACTGGAAAAACACAGGTACAATCTGGCCAAATACTGATAAAGAATACGATATTGCAATTAGTAAATTAAAGGAATTTAAGAAGTTCCCTGAATTGGCAACCTTGCTTGCTATGCAAACTCGTCGACAAGGTAGGGTTAGAACCGAAGATATTGTGGAATTGTTGTTTGGTATAGCAGAGTCTTCAAAAGAGCCACTCAATAACATGGATTGGTATCATATACAGGAGTTGTTTAAAATTTTATACAAACGCCCTGATATAGATGAACAAATTATGTTTAATTTAGAAATCAATTATTTTGAATTATTTGATGGTTCGAATGAATTAGAGCCTATATATGTCT
>CALUVP010000103.1 GCA_944324215.1 Candidatus Gastranaerophilales bacterium
GACATACGCAATTGCCGCAGGAATCATTTCTTCTAAAGCTTTGTCGTGTGTGTAAAAAATATTGTTATCAAGAAGAAATTGTCTTTTATGCAGTTTTATCCAGGCGTATCTGTCCCAATTATCAAAAGCTTCCGGATTATTTATAGGATCTAATATCTTGTTAAGAATATTTTTGTTTTTATATTCAAAAGGTATGACTTTTTTAGATATATTATCAAATATTTGATACGAAAAATATAGCATATCAATATTAGGAAATTTTTTTAGTGTGTTATGAAGTTTTGTGTATAAATTGTCTTCTAGCCAGTCATCAGGATCTACGAAATGTATATATTCACCTTCTGCAATCTCTAGTCCTCTATTGCGACTTAAGCCTACTCCAAGGTTCTCTGAGTTTTCTAAGATTTTTATTCTTGAATCTTTTTGGTGATATTGGTTTAAAATTTCTAAAGAATTATCTGTCGATTTATCGTCTATACATATAATCTCAATATCTTTGAATGGTTGTTTGATTATAGAATCTAGACATTTTGGAAGATATTCTGATACATTGTAAACTGGAATAATTACGCTTATTAGCATTTAATCAACCTCTTTTTTATTTTAAAATACTGTTTTGTGAATTCAGGAAAATATTCTTTTATGAATCTCCGTGTGTTATATGACATAAAAAATTTAAAAGAATTAGAAGCGAGAACCTTTTGGTATAATTTGTAAGCCTGATTTGCTTCAAAATAGTTATTTTCTCTAAATATGTTTTTATTTATGTATGTTAAAAAAGCTGATTTTACATCTCTAAAAGACATTTTTTTTAGATAATATGCATCAACAGAGTTCATAACAAGCATTTCATATATATAGTTTAAAATAACCGTTTGAGTGTTTATCGGTAAGTTTTTAGAGATTTTATTCGCCCAGATAGTATCTTGAATAATATTATTAACAAAAGATGTTCTTTTAGTAAGTAATGAGCCTTTTCTCATTGCTCTGTAATTTAAAAGAGCTTCTTTTATGAATATTATATTCTTAGCCGCTAAAGCGGCCCTCATAGCGTACTCTATATCTTCCAAGCATCTGTAATCATTATAAAACAGGTTGTTTTTTATAAGAAAATCTCGCCTGTAAATTTTAATCCACGCACTTGGACTCCATAATTTAAAACATTCCGGATTGTCATATATGTTTATATTTTTATATAGTAAATTTGTATAGGGATAGTTTATATGTTCAATTTTATGTGTTATTTCATTATGAGAAAGATATGTAAAACGAATTGCATCTGTGTTTTTTCTAAAGTAGTTAACAAGAATTTCATAAGCGTTTAATTCAAGCCAATCATCAGAGTCGAGGCAGTGAACAAAATCTCCTTTTGCAATTTTAATTCCCTCGTTTCTAGATAGCCCGAGGCCCAAATTTTGTGAATTATTTTTGATAATAATTCTAGGGTCTTTTTTTGCATATTCTTCCAGAATCTTATCAGAAGAATCAGTAGTACAATCATTGATGCATATTATTTCAAGATTTTTGTAAGTTTGGTTTATAACAGAGTCAAGACATTGTCTTAAATATTTTTCGACATTATAAACGGGTATAATAACACTAACTAAAGGTCTCATAGGTATACTATATCATAAAATGTATATTTAAGGTAAAATTGAAGAATGAAATTAAGTGTAATAACTTTAACCTTGAATAAGCTTGAGTATACCAAAAATTTTATAGAGAGCTTAAATAAATATACTAATGATTATGAGCTAATTATCGTTGATAATGGCTCAACCGATGGTACAGTCGAATATATCAAATCAAAACCTGAAATAAAATTAATACAAAATAGTGAAAATTTAGGTTTTTCAAAGGGAAATAATCAAGGATTAGAAATTGCTCAGGGCGAGTATATCGCATTTCTGAATAATGATATTTTGCTTTATCCGGGTTGGTTTGAGTCTTGTAAAAGAGTTTTCGAAAGTGAAAAAGCCGGTTTTGTTTCTCCAAGACATATAAATCCGCATTATGATAATACAAATCCACAAAAATACATCAAATACTTTCAATTATTTCATTATGATAGACCTTATGAAAAGAGCTTTGATGAGTGTGTTTTTTCTTGTGTATTGACAAAAAGAGATGTAATCGATGATATAGGTGTTTTTGATGAGAAATTTTATCCTGCATTTTTTGAAGATAACGATTTGAAATATCGTGCAATAGAGGCTGGATATGGAGTTTATGTTACAAATGAAGCAGCTTTTTATCATTTTGGTTCAGTAACTTCTATAAAGCATTCTCAAAACATGGAAAAAAATAGAGCATATTACTATTCAAAGCATCCTTTAGCCGAGTATTTATCAATATCAGGTGCAGAAAAATTTCAATTGCAGCGGATGGCGAAGCAATTTAAGGTATTTCCTCTTAATAAAATCTATGCGGTTCACTTGTTATGTATAAAAATTTTTAACAGACTAAGAAAAATTATAGGAGCAAAAAAGGATTGAAAATTCTCTATGATTGTACTGAGTTGTCCTATTATTATGATACAAACGGACACAGAGCCGGAGTTTTTATCGTTGCTCTAAATTTGCTTCACGAATTTGCAAGGAGAGGGTTTGATATAACCCTGTATTGTGATTTTAGAAGATACTATTTTATGAAAAATATAAAGGAATATAATGACTATGAAATTTTAGATTCTCATTCTTTATTGAATAAATTTATAGGAAAAATCCTTTATTTAACAAAAGATTTTCCATATACTCTAAAGACTGGATTAACAATCCTTTCAAGATTCTATGATAAGTATTTTTATAAAAAAAGTTTAAAAGGTATAAAAAAAATAGATGAATTTGATATTTATTTTTCACCATTCACTCCGCCTTCTGCGGATATTCAAAAATCTAATATCCCAAGGTTCAGGATGCTGCATGATATAATTCCTATATTGGAAAAAGGAATGCCAAAAAACACAAAGGATTGGCATTACAAGGTTTATAATACGATTTCTGATAAAGAATTTTATGTAACAAATTCCGAATGTACAAGAGAAGATGTTTTAAAATATTTTACATTTATAAAGCCTGAGAATATAAAAACAACACTGTTGGGCGTAAATGAGGACTTTAGACCAATTAAAGGAAGTGTAGGTTATAATATTCCTGAGGGTAAAAAATACGTATTTTCTTTATGTACGTTAGGAAAGCGTAAGAATATTATTTTTGCGATAAAGAATTTTATACAATTCATGGAGAAAAATAAGATAGATGATTTGGTACTTGTTCTAGGCGGGAGTAATTGGAAAACTTTTGAAGCAGAATTAGGTAGAACTTTAAAAAAATATGACAAATCTAAAATAATTTTAACAGGATATGTAAAGGATGAGGATTTACCTATACTTTATTCAAATGCTTTAATGTTTGTGTATCCGTCACTATATGAAGGTTTTGGACTGCCTGTGCTTGAAGCAATGAAGTGCGGATGTCCGGTTATAACCTCTAATTGTTCATCGCTTCCGGAGGTTGTAGGGAATGCTGGGATAAAAATAGATCCTAACAATGATAATGAACTAGTGCAAGCTTATGAGAAGTTCTATTATGACAAATTCTATAGAGAACTTTGCTCTGAAAGAGGTATGATAAGGGCGAAAAATTTTACTTGGGATAGTTGCGCTCAAAATATTTGCAATTTCATACAGGAAAATTTAAATCAACCTAATAAATGATAATAAATAAAAGAATATAATTTATAATAATTCTTGAAAGAGAGTTGTAATGGTTATACGAATTTTATTTTTGTTATTATCGTTTATTGTATTAGTAAATTTGTGTATTATAACGATTTGTTATTTGACGGGAAAAAATCTTTATCAACTATATGGTAAGCAAATTTTGATAATATTTGGAGTTTTTGTATTACTTATTGTAGCTCTTTATTTTGCATTGGCTATTTTAGCCTTAAAGTTTTAGAGTTTTGTCTAATTGTGAGAGGAAAGGAAATTTATGGACAAAAAATTATTCGGAATGCCTGTTTTGGTTTTGTGTTTGCTTGTGTTGTTTCTAATTATGTGCAATCCATTTGTAATGGTTGGGCCGGGGGAGCGCGGAATAAAAATAACCTTAGGTGAAGTTCAACCAGAAAGCTATGGAGAAGGACTGCATTTAATATTCCCTTTTATACAAAAGTTTAGAACAATGGACGTCAAGACTCAAAAAAATACATTAACTACCGCCGTTTATACAAAAGATATTCAACAAGCAAGAATAACTTATGTTATTAATTACAATGTTCAACCTGATAAGGTTAATAAATTATTTCAAGAAGTAGGAACCGATTACGTATCAACAATATTAACTCCGGTTGTAGAGGGTACTATAAAAGATATAATAGGAAAATGGAATGCTCAAGATTTAATTGCTAATCGAGAAAAAGCTACAGGAGATATTCTTTTTAAACTCCAAAAACAACTTGTTGACAATTATATAAATGTAACAGATTTTCAGATGACAGAAGTTAATTATTCAGCTGTGTTTGAAAGAGCAATAGAAAGTAAAGTTACAGCAGAGCAGGAAGCTCTAAAGGCTAAAAATAAAACAGTACAAGTTCAAGAAGAAGCAAAACAAAAGGTTATAGCTGCAGAAGCAGAAGCCAAATCTATGGCAATTCGAGCAAGAGCATTAAGTCAAAATAAATCTCTTGTCCAATATGAAGCTGTTCAAAAGTGGGATGGCAAAATGCCCCAATACATGTTAGGAAATTCTGTTCCATTTATAAATGTTTCACCTTCTAAGTAAGGATTAAGAAATAGAATATTCCATTATATAATCATCCATAACAAAGCCGTTGCCGATATCAGTGACGGCTTTGTCTATTATCGCAAACCTGTATTTTAAATATGCATCAATTGTATTATTGTTGTTTTTATTAACAGTAAGTCTTATAGAGGAATATCCGAAACTATTTGCAATTTCAATAATTTTTTCGATTGCAAATTTTCCAATTCCTTGATGTCTGTATTCTTTCTTCAAATAAAGTTTAGAAAGAAATAAATAGTTCTCTTTTCTCGAAATACCAAAATATCCGCATTTTACGTTGTCTTTTAAAATAAAGAAATATGAATAGTTTTCATGTTCTATTTGTTCAATAATAGAAGGCTCTGACTGAAATTTTTGAACCATATAGTCAATTTGTTCTTCTGTAAGAATGCAAGACCAATATTCGTGCCATATTTCATCTGCTAATTTAGCGAGCTCTTTGATTTCTTCTTTTTTAACTTCAATTATTTTCATAATATAATTTTATCACAAATAGCAAATTATTTTTTTAGAGGTTTTATGAAAATAAAAAAAGGAGGATTAATGACAGAAGTAAATTTTGGCTCAACGTATAGGATACCTATAACTCAAGCAGGTGTAAACAATGCAAAAAAAATCAGGCTAAGAAGTTTAATTAGTTCTTATCCAAACTCTCTTATAGGAAATAGCAAGACAAGTTACGCGCGTTTGTCTATTCCTAATGAACAGGATAATGCTTTTATAAGAAAACTAAGAGAAATTGGATATAGAATTTATCAAGTCTTTGAGGGAGAAAATATTTCAAAAGAAAAACTTGATGATTATATTAAAAATTCCTTAAAATCTAATGAATATAATCAAGTTGGCAAACAAAAAACAAATAAAGTTAATAATTCAAAAATCAGAAATACTTTTTATGACTATTCAAATTCTTTAGAGGCTGAAACAGATTTGAAATCTAAAAAGTTTTCTACAAACAATAATGTAGATAATAAAAAAAGAATGTCTGGTAATAAAATTATATCAAATCAGAATAAAGAGCAATTAGAAGAATCAGTATTTTATAATAGAGATGCTCATGAAGTAGAGAAACAAAATAAAATAAGAGCAACAAAGAGTTATAAAGATACTGTAGATAAATATGGTAAAGAAGCTGCAGAAGCAATCTTTTTCTATAGCAGAAAGAAATAATAAAAAGGTTAATAAAATTAGAGGTGTTAAAGAAGAAAATCTTTAACACCTCTAATTATTTATGTCAATTTAATGATTAATGGCAAAGTGCTAATAACACACCTGCAGCAACAGCAGAACCGATTACGCCGGAAACATTTGGTCCCATTGCGTGCATTAACAAGAAGTTTTGAGGATCAGACTCTAAACCAACTTTGTTAGAAACACGAGCTGCCATTGGAACAGCAGAAACACCTGCTGAACCGATAAGTGGGTTGATTTTTGTTTTTGAGAATAAGTTCATTAATTTAGCCATCAAAACACCACCGGCAGTAGCAAGTGAGAATGCCATAATACCTAAGAACAAGATAAATAATGTTTGTCCTGTTAAGAACTGGTCTGCTGAAAGTTTAGAACCGACAGTTAAACCTAAGAATATTGTAATAATATTAATCAAAGCATTTTGTAAAGTGTCAGATAATCTTTCAACAACACCACATTCTCTGCATAAATTACCGAAGCAGAATGCACCTACAAGAGGACAAGCACTTGGTAATAGAAGTACACAAAGTAATAATACAACAAGTGGGAAAACAATTTTTTCTCTCTTAGAAACATCTCTCAATTGAAGCATTTTGATTTTTCTTTCAGCTTCAGTTGTTAATAGCTTCATTATAGGTGGTTGGATAACCGGTACTAAGGCCATATAAGAATATGCAGCAACTGCAATTGCGCCAAGCAATTCTGGTGCTAATTTATTGGTAACATAAATAGATGTAGGACCGTCAGCACCGCCAATTATACCGATAGCACTTGCTTGTTGTAAAGTAAACGGGTCCATACCCAGATGTGACATAATAGGAGCCAAGCCTAAAGCTAAAAGTAATGCTCCAAATATACCAAACTGAGCAGCACCACCGAGAAGTGCCATTTTAGGGTTAGCAATTAACGGACCGAAGTCTG
>CALUVP010000104.1 GCA_944324215.1 Candidatus Gastranaerophilales bacterium
AATTTCTTAAAAACTCTTCACACTCATTACTATCTGTAAATAATCTTCTTGAATTACTGTCAACGTATAACTTTGCCCAAATTTTTGAAGAACAGTCTTTAGAAAAATCTCTCATTCCGGTTAGATACGAAACTTCTTCCAAATTTGAGACAAAAGTAGGTTTTTCGGGGAAATAATTTATTTGCTTAATTACTTGAACATAATCATCACTATTATGAAGTTCTGTAAAATCATTTATAGGGTCTTTATCCAAAAGTTTAATTTTATACCCGACAAACCCTTCGAGACGTGTTTGAGAAACTTTTTTTGCAACAATTCCCAACACTTTATCGGGTGTAAGGAGTTTTCTTATTTCATCATCCTGTTTTTGACCTAATTGAAGTTTTACAACTTTTACTCCCGCTTTAACTTCATTATCCGCTTGAGTATGGTATCTTCCATCCACAAAAAGATAGATTCCATCTTGTGTAATCAAAGCATCGCCAGTAGAACCGGAAAAACCTGTCAATGTATACCTGGCATTTTCACTTAAATCTGGATATTCAACCAAATATTCATTAGTTGCATTTACAAGCAAATAGTCGATTTTTAAAGACTTCAACAAATCTTTCATAAATTACTCATCAACATCGGTTAATTTAATCAAATGCCATCCAAATTGAGTCTCAACAGGCTCAGAGATTTCACCTTTTTTAAGAGCAAAAGCAGCATCTTCAAAAGGTTTAACCATCATTCCCTTGCCAAACCACCTTAAATCTCCACCATTCCTACCGGATGGACATTTTGAATATTCTTTGGCTAAATCTTCAAAGGCAACACCATTTTTAATATCTAGCAATAAATTTTCTGCTTGTTCTTTTGTATCTACCAAAATATGACTTGCTCTAATTTTCATTTTAAACCTCCTTATTGTCAAGACTAATATAACAAAAGAGCGGCAATTATACAACCGCTCATTTTGTATAAAAAAAAGGCTAATCTTTCGATTAGCCGTAAATATCAACCAACAATTTCTTTTACTTCTGCTTGCAGGTTCTTAGAATCAATCTTGATACTAGGTCCCATTGTTGTTGTCAAATAAATTGACTTAACATAAGTTCCTTTTGCTGCAGAAGGTTTAGCTCTTAAAACTGCATCAACCAATGTTCCGTAGTTCTTTACTAAATCTTCATGTGAGAACTGAACTTTTCCTATAGGACAGTGAATCATACCCTGCTTATCAGCTCTGAATTCTACTTTACCCGCTTTAGCATCTTTAACTGCTTTTGCGATATCTAAAGTAACTGTTCCTGTCTTAGGGTTTGGCATTAAACCTTTAGGTCCTAAAACTCTACCTAATTTACCCAACATACCCATACAATCAGGAGTTGCAATTAATGTATCAAATTCAAACCAGCCACCAGCAATTTTATCGATAATATCTTCAGTACCATAGAAGTCTGCACCTGCGTCTTTTGCTTCATTTACCTTAGCACCTTTTGCAATAACACAAACACGAACTTCTTTACCCAAACCTGCTGGTAGAACAACAGTTGATCTTATTTGTTGTTCAGCATGCTTTACTTCAATACCTAATCTCATGTGGCATTCAACTGTTTCATTGAATTTTGCAACTTCTTTAGATACTTCCTGTAATTTTATAAGAGCATCACGACCGCTAGCTGGTTGTTGGAAATCAGCTAACAACTCCTGAAGCTTTCTTTGTTTTTTTGTTAATTTTGACATTTTTCTTATCCTTTCATGGTATTAGCGGACAATAGTCCTTCCATTATTTATTTGTAACTACTTACGGCTGTAACCTAAAACTATGCTTCTTCTTTTACAGTTACGCCCATTGCTCTGCAAGAGCCTTTAATCATATTTACAGCAGCTTCCATAGATGTAGCATTTAAATCGTTCATTTTGATTTTTGCAATTTCTTCTAATTGAGCTCTAGTAATTTCAGCAACTTTTGTTTTGTTAGGCACTGCAGAACCTTTAGATAAGTTTAATGCCTTTTTAATCAAAACTGGTGCTGGAGGTGATTTTGTTACAAAAGTAAAACTTCTGTCTTCATATACGTCAATCACAACAGGGATAATATATCCTGCTTGTGATTCAGTTCTTGCATTGAACTGCTTGCAGAAATCCATAATATTTACACCATGTTGACCTAATGCTGGACCAACTGGAGGTGATGGATTTGCTTTTCCTGCTTCTATTTGCAGTTTAATTTTTCCTACTACTTTTTTTGCCATTTTGTTCTCCTTTCGTGGTACTAACGGGGGGCATCCCCTTCCACGCTATCTTGTTTTACATTATTGTGAGTAAATTTCACTTACTCTATAACTTTTGTATTTGCTTGTATTCTAATTCAACCGGAGTTTCACGTCCAAAGATGGAAACCATAGCCCTAAGTTTAGCTTTATCCGGATAAACTTCTGTAATATCACCAACAAACTCAGCAAATGGACCTGATATAATTCTAACCTTTTCACCAACCTTAACATCCATTTCAATTTTCTGAGTTTGTGCTGTTGATCTATGTATAATTTTCTTTATTTCGCTATCTTTTGCTGGAATTGGTTTTTTAGCAGATCCTACAAACTTTGTAACACCTGCTGTATGACGTACTACATACCAACTGTCTTCGTCCATAATCATTTCTACTAAAACGTAACCAGGAAAGATTTTTTCTTCTTTTTCCTGTTTTCTTCCGCCTTTAATCTGGGTAATAGTTTTTTGTGGAACTTCTACTCTGAAAATTTTATCGGCCATATTCATATACTCGATACGTTTTTCAAGATTACTCTTTACTTTATTTTCATAGCCTGAATATGTGTGAACAATATACCAGCGCTTCTGATCCTTCTTTTCAGCAACCTTTCCGTTGTCTGCTTCTAAATTCTCTTCAGCAGTCCCTTCATTCATAATATTTTCATCTTTTTCAGTCATTATTCTTACCCTTCAAATTATAACTTTGATAACAACGCGTTAAATATGATATCCACAACATAAATAAAAACAGTGAATATAAATACTATTGCTACAACAAAGCCTGTCTCCACAATAACCTGATTTTTTTCCGGCCAAGTTATCTTGCCCCACTCAGTTCTTACGCCCTTAAAATATGTGATTATATTCTTCTTTGCTGTCTCAAAAGTATTGTTCATTTTTATTTCCTATTTATTTTAAATTCGCGCCCTGAAGGACTCGAACCCTCGACATCCGGTTTTGGAGACCGACGTTCTACCAACTGAACTAAGGACGCATATAGTATTTGTGACATTGAGCCACAAATACTCTTATTTTGTTTCCTTGTGAGTTGTATGTTTCTTACAAGATGGACAATATTTACTTAACTCTAATCTGTCCTTCACGTTCTTCTTGTTCTTTACGGTTGTGTAATTTCTTTCTTTACAATCTTCACAAGCTAGAACTACCATTCTATCGTTTTTACCTTTGATACCCATTTTAACTTTCCTTTATATCTTTTGATGACTTTTATTGCTATTTTAACCTTTTTAAAAAGAATGTGCAAAACACATTCTTTCTTTAAATCGGCGTATAACCTAATACTAAAATAAACATAAATAAAATGCAAATATTTGTGAAGAATTTGTAATATTACTTTGTGATAAAATAATTTCATTACGGAGGATTAACAATGATAAAATCGATTATTTTAGCAGCCGGCAAAGGTACAAGAATGAAATCGGATTTACCTAAAGTCTTACATACCATTTTTGATAAGCCTTTAGTCGGTTATGTTATAGACGCAGTTAATAACACTGGCGTGATTGATAAAAACTTTATTATCGTAGGTCATCAAGCGGAAAAAGTTGAAGAATACATAAATTCTAATTACAACAACTCTAAGAGCCTGCTTCAAAGCCCACAGCTCGGAACCGGTCACGCCGTTAGTATGGCAATACCTTATCTTAAAGACTTTACCGGAGAAATTCTCATTCTATGCGGTGATACTCCTCTTATAACAACAGAAACATTGCTTGATTTCTTAAAATTTCACAAGGATAAAAATTCAGATATAACTGTTATGAGCGCAATTTTCGATAACCCGACTAACTATGGTAGAATCATCCGAAATTCAGACAATTCAGTTAATTCTATCGTTGAAGAAAAAGACGCTACAGAAACTCAAAAAGCAGTAAAGGAAATTAATGCAGGAATTTATTGCATAAATTGGGACAAAGTTCAAGCTGCATTTTCAGAATTAAAAAATAACAATGCACAAGGAGAATACTATCTTACAGACATAATAAAATGGGGCAATGAAAAGAATTTATCGGTTAATGCGTATATTCTATCAGACAACACTGAAATATATGGAATAAATTCCAGAGCAAATCTTGCTGAAGCTTCAAAAATCCTTAATACAAGAACAATTAATAAACATTTAAATAATGGAGTTACTATTATTGATCCTTCTACTACTTGGATCAGCCCGGAAACTGAAATCGGAAGTGACACAACAATTTATCCTTCTTGCTACATTAACGGTAAAAATAAAATCGGTAGCCACTGCAAGATAGGCCCGTTTGCTCATCTTCGCGGTGATGTAACACTGGAGGATTATGTTAAAATCGGCAATTTTGTCGAAGTTAAGAAAACGACTATTAAATCGCATACAAACGCTTGTCATTTAACCTACCTCGGAGATAGCGAAATCGGTGCTAACGTTAATATTGGAGCCGGGACAATTACAGCAAACTACAATCCTTTAACCAAAGTTAAAAGCAAAACTATAATTAAAGACAACGTTAAGATAGGTTCTAACTCAGTACTTGTCGCCCCTGTAACAATAGAAGAAGGAGCTAATATTGGAGCTGTAGGTGTTATTACAAAGAATATACCTTCTTGGGCGCTTGCAATAACGAGAGCTCCTCTAAAAACAATATCTAACTGGGTTTTAAGAAACAAGTAATATCCATTCACAGCTAAAAAAGCTCCTCTTAGAGGAGCTTTTTTAGCTTTAAATGGATAATTCAGCTACTTTTTTGAAGGTATTCTCATTGCGTAGAATGAGCGAACCACAAAAATCAAGGCTAATATCAAAATTACAATTCCTGCACTTCTTGCATATTGCTTGAATATAGGGTTTATAGCAATTTCCATCGCCAACAAACCAAACAATGTTGTAAATTTAATAATCGGATTCATTGCAACAGAAGAAGTATCCTTGAATGGATCTCCTACAGTATCACCAACAACTGTAGCTGCGTGGAGTTCAGTCCCTTTTTCGTTCATATCAACTTCAACAATTTTCTTTGCATTATCCCAGCATCCGCCAGCATTTGCCATAAATACGGCTTGGAAAAGTCCAAATACTGCTATTGCTATCAGATAACTTACGAAAAATGAAACAGGTGCAGAATTATCACCAACTGGAGCTGATAAGCAAGCTAAGGCAAGTGCAAATGCAAACAAAGCAATAAAGATATTGTACATACCTTTTTGAGCGTATTGAGTACAAATTTTTACTACCTCTTTTGAGTTTGCAAGATTTGCTTTCCTATCATCCGCATCCCCTAGCTTAATATTGTTTTTAATAAACTCAGTAGCAGAATAAGCACCCGTTGTTACAGCCTGCATTGAAGCACCTGAAAACCAGTATATAACAGCACCACCAGCTATAAATCCTAGTAAAGTATATGGATTTAATAAGTTTAAAATAATTTCTGGCTGAATACCTAGCGTTTCTTTAATAACAAGTATTAAAGAGAAAATCATCGTTGTTGCACCAACAACAGCTGTTCCAATTAACACAGGTTTTGAAGTTGCCTTAAATGTATTTCCTGCACCGTCATTTTCTTCCAAATAAGTTTTTGCATTTTCAAAATCCGGCTTGAATCCATAATATTTTTCAATGCCTTCAGACACATTAGGAATTTCTTCTATTAAAGACAATTCATAAACTGATTGAGCATTATCCGTAACAGGTCCATAGCTATCTACAGCAATTGTTACAGGTCCCATTCCCAAGAAACCAAAAGCAACAAGACCAAATGCAAATACTGACGGATAAATCATTACGCTTTCTGGTATATATAAGCTTGCAAAATAAGCTAGTCCCATCAAAAGAACAACTATTGCGCCAATCCAGAAGCCGGAGAAATTACCTGAAACAATTCCTGAAAGAATCGTAAGAGAAGCACCGCCTTCTTTTGAAGCTACAACAACTTCGTGGGTATGTTTTGCCTTAGGACTTGTGAATACCTTTGTTGCCTCAGGTATTAAAGCAGCACCCAAAGTTCCACAAGAAATGATAATTGATAAAACTAACCATAAATTATCCCCCATAGAACTTAACAAGTAATTACTTACACCAAAAGTCATTAATATGGATAAAATTGAAGTTATCCATACAAGGCTTGTAAGCGGAGCTTCAAAATCAAATTTCTTATCTTTAGAAGCAAACATTTTTGTTATAGCTCCATTAATTCCATAAGCAATTACAGAAGTTATAATCATCAAAAATCTCATTGTGAAAATCCAAGCCAACAATTGGACTTGATAATCTTTGAATACACCTAATAAAATGAAACTAACAAGTGCAACACCTGTAACACCATAAGTTTCAAATCCATCGGCTGTAGGTCCGATTGAATCCCCTGCATTATCCCCCGTACAATCTGCAATAACCCCAGGGTTTCTAGGATCATCCTCTTTTATACCAAACTGTATTTTCATTAAGTCAGATCCGATATCTGCGATTTTAGTAAAAATACCACCTGCAACACGAAGAGCAGAAGCACCTAAAGATTCACCTATTGCAAAACCAATAAAACAAGCACCTGCAAGTTCTCCTGGCACAAATAAAAGTATTACGAGCATCATAATAAGCTCAATTGATACTAATAACACACCAATACTCATCCCCGCCTGCAATGGAATATTAAGTATATTTACAGGATTTCCCTTAAGAGCGGTAAATGCAGTTCTTGAATTTGCCAGTGTATTCATTCTTATACCAAACCAAGCAACAAGATATGAGCCTAGTATACCCAAAACTGACCAAGCTAAAATAATCAATACTGATTTAAGAGCCATTCCCTGCAAATACCAGAAATAAAAAGCTATACATAAACCTATTAAAACTTCTAAAGCAAATAGAAATTTACCTTGCTGTATCAGATATGTTTTACAAGTTTCAAAAATTGTGTTTCCAACCGCGTTCATAGCTTCATGAACTTCGACTTTTTTTACTTTTTTGAACATCCAAAGTCCGAACAAAACACCTAAAACAGAAACTCCTAAGCCTATTAGTAACAGATTATAGCTTTCAGGACTAACTGCCTTGATGTCAGGAACGACAAGAGATGCTTCTCCGGCAAAAGCCGGTAGAGATAAAAACATTGTCATTAATGCTAAAAACAATGTCTTCGTCATCGAATGTTTTTGTAACATAACTCTCTCCTATATATTTTCGGGAACAGCTCTAATGCGCACATCCCTTATTACTACGTTCAATATTTTATAAACACTATACAGGTATTATATATTATTAAAATTAATAAAACAAGTTTAATATATTTACGAACTGCAGTAAAAATGATAAAATTATACAAAATGGAGATTTCAATGAAAGTATCTAAAGTTACTGGATATTTACGCAAGAATTTGGCTAAAACAAAAAAAATTTCAACAGACAGAATTTCTTTTTACAATTACAAAAATGAAATTTTTGGTGGCATTTATAAAAATAATTACAATAACAGCAGATATATCACTATTACAATCTTTAACGATGGCATGATGTATTTATACAAATCTATAAGACAAACTTTTCAAAAAATATACGTTGCGGGCAAAAATATTGAAGACGACAAACTTGTCGCAAAAAGTATTGCAACAGAAATTGTCGAAAAAAATTATAAAACAAATACAAAAACCACAATTCTTAAAACCGTTGAACTTGAAACCCCACACAAATTAATGGAGGGCTATCCGCCAGAAGCCCAAATATATGAAATAAATGGCAAATTAAAATATTCAAAACCTAAAATAGAAGAAGAAAGAATTGAACAACTAAAAATGTAGAAAAAAATAAATCTTGACAAACCTTTCTGCTCTTGATAACATCGTAAATGTTCAGACAAGACACTACATAAGTTTTAGGGCATGTGGTGGAATGGTAGACACGCTAGTCTTAGGAACTAGTGCGAAAGCGTGGGAGTTCGAGTCTCTTCATGCCCACCAAAAGAATACAGTTATTAGCTGTATTCTTTTTATTTTTATAAGCGTTAAAATTAAAGTACAAAGTATTTGCTATATCAGATTTTTTTCTTTAAATTTTGATATAGCTTTCCTTAGACTATATTCCTTTGGCATTTTCTTTAAAACTTTTTCTGGTTTAGTCCTTAGTTTATAAAAATTTGTTTTTTTCATCATTGCATCTATAAACTTATCTAATTCTTTACCTGTAATTAGGTAAAGAACAGTTTGTTTAGGCTCTTTTTTTATAAAAGACAGAAACTCATAAGAGTCATTCTTTAGTTTATCTCTAAATTTATTCAAAGAACCTTCATGACCAGAAATTTTATAAAATTTACCAAAATTCAAATTACTATTTCTTTCATTTCTCAAATTTACTTGCACTATCAACCACCTATTAATGATAAACAATTCGAGTCATTAAACGCTTGAAGAGAAGGGTTTATTTGTATCGCCATTGCATAATCTTTTCTAAATCCTTCCGTATCACCAAGTTCTTTTCTTATTGCAGCCCTATAATAGTAAGCATCAGCATATTTTGAATTATTTTCTATTGCTCTATTCAAGTCTGCAATAGCACCCTGCAAATCTCGTAGCACACACTTTTGCAAGCCCCTTATATAATAACTTTCAGCCAATTTCACATTTGTTGTCGGGTTCTTTTTAATAGCTGTTGTAGTAATTACAGGATTATTAGGTGCTTGCACAGTAGCAACCCCTGCACTTATTGTATTTGCAGCAAGTTTTGTTTCTTCCGGTTGTTTTGGAGTAACAATAGCAACAGGCTTAGCCGGTTGTTGTACTATCTGTTTTGTAACAGAAGGTTCTTTTTTTACAACAGGTGTGTAAGCTATTTGAGAATTTATTTCTTGTGGCTTAGACTCCTGTTTTGCAATTTCTCTTAAAGCAGGTTTTGTTTCAACCTGTTGCTTAACCTGTTTTACAGGATTGCTTACAGTTGCTGTTGCAACTTGAAGAGTTTCTGATTTTACAGGTGTAGTTTTAGGAGTCGTGAATTCCGATACAACACCTCTTACAGTTGGTATTGCAGCTATATAGCTTTCATTAGACAGAAGTGGCTTAACATTCTTTATAAAAGTTTGTGTTTCTGCAAGTGCAATAGCTTGATCTAAGTCAATAGCAGCGCCTTCGTTATCAAAGTACAGTTTTTTTAAACGTCCTCTGTTTGCATAAGCGATGCTGTCCTTAGGATTTAAAGCAATTGCTTGAGAATAGTCACTAAGGGCCCCTACGTTAAAATTCATTCTTTTTTTAACAACGCCTCTGTTGTTAAAAGCATCTGCATCTTTAGGATTAAGCTCGATAGCAATATTATAATCTTCTAAAGCACCCTTATTATCATCTAACATGTATTTTAAATTTGCTCTGTTGTAGTAAACATCAGAGTAATTTTTGTTTATGGAAAGAGCTTTTGCATAATCTTCTAATGCACCATTGATATCATTTAAGGCAACTTTTAAAACACCTCTGTTGTTGTATGCAAAGGCGAAGTTTTTATTAATTGCGATTGCTTTATTGTAATCAGCCATAGCACCATCAGTATCATTAATTAGCTGTTTAATATACCCTCTATTTAAAAAAAGTTCAGGATTGTTGGGGTTAAGTTCAATTGCCTTGTTAAAATCTTGAATAGCACCCTGAATATCTTGTTTTAAAAACCTCATAGAAGCTCTGTTAGAGTACGCCAGTGAAGCGTTCGGATTTTCTTGAATTTGTTTCGTGTATGCTTCTATGGATCTATCAATAGGAGTTTCAGCTAAAACAGCACTGCTAAAGCTTAACAGAACTATTGCTGCAAGTATCAAACCTATTCTTTTCACGATACGTACTCCTTCATCAAGTTGGGTTAGGAAAATATTAACACATAAAAATTTTATATCAACATAATGTAAATAAATATATACGCTACTATAAATCGTTATTTTTACAAAACGATGAACAAAAAAAGAATTTGTGGTATACTAGGTTCAGTAGTAAGCCGATGTGGCTCAGATGGTAGAGCAATTGATTCGTAATCAATAGGTCGGGAGTTCGAGTCTCCCCATCGGCATTTTTTGAAAAAATGTATGGTAGAAGCAAGAACTCCCAATGCGCAAGCATTAAAAGAGTTCGAGCGCGAGAGAGCGGAGGCTGGAGGGTTTTGCGAAGGGCAAAGCACAGAAGCAAAACCGGGAAGCCGTTTAACGCGAGTGAGCAAGACAGTCTCCCCATCGGCATTTTTCGAAGAAACTAAGTTAAATGCATTTTGATTAAATAAAGTCGGTCTTGGAGGCTTTTATGAAAGTTTTATTATTAAACGGAAGTTCAAATAAAAATGGCTGCACTTTTACTGCACTTAGTGAAGTAGCATCAGCTCTTAATAAGGAAGATGTAGAAACAGAAATTTTTCAGTTAGGCAATTGTGAAATCCGTGACTGCTGTGGTTGCGGAGCTTGTAAAAAAGGCCTTGGTAAGTGTGTTTTTGAAGATGGCTTGGTAAATGAATTTATAGAAAAAGCAAAATCTTCTGATGGTTTTGTATTTGGAACTCCTGTTTATTATGCTCACCCATCAGGAAGAATATTATCATTTCTTGATAGGGCTTTTTATGCAGGCAAAAGTGCTTTTGAATTCAAACCAGGCGCAGCCATAGCTTCAGCAAGACGCTCTGGCACAACTGCCAGTTTTGATGTTTTAAATAAGTACTTTACAATAAACAATATGCCTGTTATATCATCAGGGTATTGGAATAATATTCACGGCCATGTTGCAGAAGATGCATTAAAGGATTTAGAAGGTTTACAAGTTATGAGAACTTTAGGACGCAATATGGCTTGGATTTTAAAATGTATAGAACATGGAAGGCAAAATGGTATTATAAGGCCGGAGAAAGAAGAGCAAATATATACCAGTTTTATAAAGTAGGAGTGCTATGAGAGAAGAATTGTTATCAATAATTGAGAAAAACAGCCGAATAGATTTAAAAGAACTTGCAATTCTATTAGGTGCAGAAGAAATTGAGGTCGCAAATGAAATCCAAAAATTAGAAGAAGAGGGTATAATTTGCGGGTATCATACGCTGATTAATTGGGATAAGACTTCCATTGACAAGGTCTCAGCTCTTATAGAAGTCAAGGTTACACCACAGAGAGGTCAAGGTTTTGATAAAATTGCTGAGAGAATTTATAATTATCCGGAAGTTAGAGCTGTTTACTTAATCTCAGGCGGATACGATTTGTTGGTAACTTTGGAGGAAAAAACTTTAAGAGAAATCGCGAATTTTGTATCTGATAAACTTTCAACACTTGATAGTGTATTAAGTACGGCAACACATTTTGTATTGAAGAAGTACAAGGATCACGGAACAGTTTTTGATAAAAAACATAAGGATGAAAGGGAGATAATTACACCATGACAAAACCTCTTTCAAAAGCTGTTTTGGGTTTAAAACCTTCTGGTATAAGGAAATTCTTCGATATAGTAAGTGAAATGAAGGATGCTATTTCTTTGGGGGTTGGAGAACCTGATTTTGATACTCCTTGGCATATAAGAGATGAAGGTATTTATGCGCTTGAAAAGGGCAAGACTTTTTATACTTCTAATTCTGGTCTAAAAGAATTAAGAGAGGAAATTTGTAATTATCTAAAGCGTAAACAAAATATAACTTATGATCCTATGAAAGAGGTTATTGTAACTGTTGGTGGATCAGAGGCTATTGATATAGGTTTGCGTGCTTTGATAAATCCAGGAGAAGAGGTTATTATTCCGCAGCCCTCTTATGTGTCTTACGAACCGTGTGCAATTTTAGCAGGAGCAAAGCCTGTTGTAATTAATCTTAAGGCTGAAAACGAATTCCGTTTGACAGCAGAAGAATTAAAGTCTGCTATTACAGAGAATACAAAGGTTCTGATACTTCCATTCCCTAATAATCCAACCGGTGCGATTATGGAACGAGGGGATTTGGAAGAAATTGCTAAAGTTGTTAAAGAAAACGATATTTATGTTATGCCTGATGAAATTTATTCAGAGCTTACGTACAAGGGAGAGCATATTTCTATTGCTTCAATAGAAGGAATGAAAGAGCGTACAATATTGATAAACGGTTTTTCAAAAGCTTATGCTATGACAGGCTGGAGATTGGGTTATGCTTGTGCTCCTAAAGAAATTATTAAGCAAATGACGAAAATTCACCAATTTGCAATAATGTGTGCGCCTACTACAAGCCAGTATGCTGCAGTAGAAGCTTTGAAAAATGGGGATGATGATGTAAAAACAATGCGCGAGGAATATAATAGGCGCAGAAGATTTCTTATGAACGCTTTTAGGGAAATGGGATTAGATTGTTTTGAACCTTATGGAGCGTTTTACGTATTTCCTTGTATAAAAGAATTTGGAATGACAAGTGAAGAGTTTGCAACAAGATTTCTTGAAGAAGAACATGTTGCGGCGGTTCCAGGCAATGCCTTTGGAGATAGCGGAGAAGGATACCTCAGGATATCCTATGCTTATTCTTTAGATAATCTAAAAATCGCTATGGAGAGATTAAAACGTTTTGTAGAAAGACTTAGAAGCTAACATTTAGCAAGCACTTTTAATCTTTCAATTATAGCTTGGGTAAATTCGCTGCATTTTGCATTACCGTTGAGATCAAAGGTTTTTATGTCAGCATTAAGAGTCTCAAATAGAGCAAGCTTAATTCGGCTTGCGGCGTCAGTTTCTCCGATATAATTTAGCATTTCAATACCAGACATAAGCATAGCTGTAGGATTAGCAAGGTCTTTTCCTGCAATATCAGGCGCGGAGCCGTGAACAGGCTCAAAAACAGCATAATCTTTTCCAATATTTGCTCCTTGCGCAATTCCAAGTCCGCCAATAAGTCCCGCACAAAGATCAGATACGATATCACCGTATAGATTTGGAAGTAATAGAACGTCAAATTGATTTGGATTTTGAACAAGCTGCATACAGCAATTGTCTACAAGAATTTCTCTGAATTTTATCTGCGGATAATTTTTTGAAATTTCTCTTGCGCATTCCAAAAACAAGCCGTCAGAGAGTTTGCAGATATTAGCTTTAGTGACAACACAAACCTCTTTTCTATTGTTTTTTACTGCGTAATCAAACGCAAATTTTGCAATACGTTCAGATGCTTGTCTTGTAATAATTTTTATACTCTCTGCCGTATTTTCGTCAACTTGACGTTCTATTCCCGCGTACAAGTCTTCAGTATTTTCTCTAACTACAACAATATCAACTTTATCATATCTGGTTTTAACATTCGGTAAGTTATAGCAAGGTCTTAAATTGGCATACAAATCAAGTTCTTTTCTCAATTGAACGTTTACAGATCTAAAACCTTTTCCAATTGGAGTTGTTACAGGAGATTTTAATGCAATTTTATTCCTCTTAACAGATTCTATAACTCTATTTGGAAGTGGTGAGCCTTCTTTTTCTATAACATCGGCACCTGCTATTTGAATATCCCAATTGATATCAACTCCTGCAGCTTTTATTATTTCTACAACTGCATCTATAATTTCAGGCCCAATTCCATCACCTTTAATTAAAGTTATGTTATGCATTATAATCTCCTCAATATCCTAACCCGCAGTAACTCCTGATTTTGCTTCAATATAAGCTTGAATACCTTTTGTAAGCTGATCAGGGCAGCTGGTTGGTCTAGCTCCGCAAGGAATACCACTAAGTTTTGGTACTATATCGTGAATATTCATTCCTTTTACAAGAACTCCTATTCCGCTAAGATTCCCATTGCAGCCCCCTACGAATTCAACATCTTGAATAATATCGTCTTTTATTCTCATTTGCATAAGTTTGCAACAAACACCTTTTGGCTGATATCTTACTATATCAACTCCATTTGAATGCTTTATTTCTATATTATCGCTCATATCATACTCCTCATTTATAAATGTCTTACCTACACTTATTATATCATTTTGTTTAAGCATAATCAAATTTCTCCTGTTTATTGTAATATAAGAATATGGAAAGTATAACAAAAATCGGTTTCTGGGGGTATCCCGACCCTGATATAGTAAAAAAAGTTAAGCAAGATTACCCAAACGCCGAATGGATTGATTTGGATATTGATTTTTATTACCCAAAAACCAATATTCTACCTGAATCCTATTGCAAAATAATTAAAAATATTATTGACAATACTGTTTATCTAAAACCGGATTTAATAGTTGCACCCATTGGCAAAGATAAATGTGACAGCGGTTGGTTTGCATCCAGAATACTTTCTGATATGGGGTTTAATGTTATACAGACAATTTATGAAAAACTGGAACCAAAAAGAGAGGTTGTAATCTGTGACAGCAATATGCCTCTTTATGACAAAATAACAACAATTACTGCAGGTATAATTGACTCAACAATTTTAGACTCAGCCTGCAAAATTATTGCGGCAGATAAAGAGTTTCAAAACCAATCAAATTCATTTACCCCTGGATTTTGGGGAGTTCCGCCGAATGATTTGGAAATATTAAAACTCTTCCCTGATACAACCCGTGTTTTTGGTTGGACAAGGTGCGTAGAAGCTGGCACTCCTGCAGATTTGGAGCTGGAAATGTATGTTGATGAAAATATCCCTACTGTATTTTACGCACAAGCTTTCTGCGCAAAATCACAACTCGCAAAGTATCTTGCCGACAAATACAACGGGCTTTATATTGATATTGATGACTATGCGTCCAATTCAATCAGAGCTAAAGTTGAAGCTTTCTTAAGATTGAGCTGATTTCTGCTTAACAACTGCATCTATTAGACCTTTGAATAGTGGATGTGGTCTTTCAGGACGTGATTTGAACTCAGGATGGAACTGGCATGCTACGAACCAATCCAAGTCAGGTAATTCTACTATTTCAGAAAGCATTCCATCCGGTGACATTCCGGAAAATACCAATCCGGCTTTTTTAAGTTGTTCAATATAGTCAGTGTTAACTTCATACCTGTGGCGGTGACGTTCTGAAATCTTATTCGCGTCATAAACTTCGTGAGCCTTTGTCCCTTTTTTTATGTGGCAGTCATAAGCACCCAATCTCATTGTTCCGCCGTAACCCTTAACGTTCTTCTGTTCAAGCATTAAATCTATAACAGGTATAGAAGCGTTTTCATCGAATTCTGTAGAATTTGCACCTTTTAGCCCTGCAACATTTCTTGCATACTCTATTACAGCGCATTGCATACCCAGACAAATTCCTAAAAACGGTAAGTTATTTTCTCTTGCATGTCTTATAACATTTAACTTACCTTCAATACCTCTAACACCAAAACCGCCCGGAACTATTACACCGTCAACATCTGCCAATAATTCTTTGCATTTTGCATTATCCAAGCATTCTTCTGAATTTATCCATTTGATTTCGGTTTTGACATTATCAGCGTAACCTGCGTGTTTAATTGATTCTACAACGGAAATGTAAGCGTCAGAAAGTTTTGTGTATTTTCCTGCAATACCTATTTTTATAGTTCCTGTCGGATGGTTTATTCTATCCACAAGCTCTTGCCATTTTGTTAAATCAGCTTTTCTATCAGGCACTTGGAGTAATTTTAATACTACTTCCGCAAATTTTTGTTCTTCTAGTGCAAGAGGTACTTCATAAATACTTTTCATATCTCTGCATTCGACAACGGCTTCTTTTGATACAGAACAGAATAAAGCCAACTTATCCTTTTCAGTTTTAGGAATAGCTTTTGAAGTTCTGCATACAAGAATTTCAGGCTGAAGTCCGTAACTTCTTAAAACAGTAACACTGTGTTGTGAAGGTTTCGTTTTTAATTCTCCAGAAGTTGGAAGGTATGGAAGTAATGTGCAGTGTATATTGATAGCATTTCCAATACCGACTTCTGACTTGAATTGTCTTATAGATTCAATAAACGGCAAGCTTTCAATATCACCTATTGTTCCACCAATTTCTATTATCTGAAAATCAGGTTTAAAAGATTTTTGAGCCTTTATTATTCTGGACTTGATTTCGTTAGTAATATGCGGAATTACTTGAACAGTTCCACCAAGATAATCACCTCTACGCTCTTTATTTATAACAGTCTGGTAAACGCTTCCTGATGTTACACTGCTTAATTGGGAAAAGTTAGTATCAATAAATCTTTCATAATGACCTAAGTCCAAATCTGTTTCTGCACCGTCATCAGTTACAAAAACTTCTCCGTGTTGGAAAGGACTCATAGTTCCGGGATCGACATTTATATAAGGGTCAAATTTCTGGATAGCAACAGAAAATCCTCTAGCTCTTAAAAGTTTACCAAGTGAAGCTCCTATAATACCTTTACCTAAAGAGCTTACAACACCACCTGTTATAAAAATATATTTTGTCATCTTCTAACCCTTTTTCTGGAACACATTTCGTTACACAAATTTACTAATATTTCAGGTGTTCTTCTGAAATCAATTTACCATCTTATCTTATTTATAGTTATTAAAAAAGAGGGCAAGAAACCCTCTTTTGTTTTAGTTGATTTTTGGAACTCTGAAAAATCCGTTTTCTTCATCCGGAGCATTCTTCATCAGTTCTTCTTTTGTTTGTTCATAATAGACTTCATCGTCTCTCATAACATTTACAAAATCAATTGCGTGCGCCATTGGTTCAACATTTGAAGTATCAACTTCATTCATTGCATCAACGTGTTTAAGTACATCGCCCAATTGCTTTGTAAACTTTTCTTTTTCTTCTTCCGTTAATTCCAAACGAGCCAATTTTGCTACGTGTTCTACGTCTTTTATTGTAATCATAATCTTCCTACTCCAATATATAATTATGTTAACACAAACTATTTTTAGGGTAAACAATATTCTCTTTGGAAATTATAACATTTTGCAGGGTATTAAAATCGCCTTCTTGAAGTACTACATTTATATAATTTCTTGTAACACCTTTAAATTTTCCACTTTTATTCGGACGCTTTTCTATTAGGACTTCTTGTTCTGAGCCTATGTTAGAATCTAAAAATGCCTGATATTTCTCTTTAGAAATCTCTTTTATAACCCCTGCACGCTCTTCTTTAATCTTTTCAGGCAAATGTCCTTCCATTTTTTCTGCAATTGTACCTTTTCTAATTGAATATGGGAAGGTGTGGATTTGACTGAGTTTTGATTTTTTTAGATTGTCAACAGTTATAATAAAATCTTCTTCTGTTTCTCCTACAAAGCCTGCAATTATGTCGCTTCCTAAAAACGGTTTATTAAAACGGGATACGATATCTTCTATCTGGTCTAAATAATGTTCTACTGAATAGTGTCTATTCATTCTTTTTAATGTTCTGTTGCAAGCTGATTGCAAAGATAAATGGAAATGAGGACAGAATTTTTCACTGTTTTCTAAAAAGTCTAACATTTCTCCCGTGATTTCCAATGGATTAAGAGAACCTAATCTATATCTTGCAATTGTTGTTTTTTCTTCAATATCTTTTAATAAATCTAAGAGTTCTTTGTTAAAATCTTTTCCCCAAAGTCCTATATGTATTCCTGTTAAAACAACTTCTTTGTAGCCTATTTCAGAGTATCTGTTAATTTCATTTATTATAAAATCAGAGTCTGCGCTTCTTGATTTTCCTCTACCGTAAGGAATTATGCAGTAAGAACATCTGTTATCACAGCCATCTTGTATTTTTAAGCTTATTCTTGTTTTTGTAGTGTCATTTAGTGTAACTTTGCAGAAATCGCCTGAATTCATTAGATCTTTTACTGCAAAATGTTTATCTTGCTCAAGAAATTTCGGCAAATCAAACTTGTCTTCATTTCCGAAAACATAATCAATAAAAGGCTCTGAAATAAGCTTCTCTTTTTCAATTTGGGCGATACATCCGGTTAAAATAGTTGTTAAACCAATATGATAAGCATGTCTTAAAAGATACATCGCTTCGTTGTCACTTGTTTGGGTAACAGAACACGAATTTAGAATATAAAATTGTGCATCTTCTAATTTCTTAACCTGTTCATATCCTGCCTCTACCAGTTTTTGAGCTATTATCTGTCCTTCAAACTGGTTTGACTTACATCCCATTGATTTAAGATAAAATTTTTTCATAGCGAATATAATTCTATCATAAAATTAGCAAGAATCTTACTATTTATAACGCAAAACCCCAAAATTCGATTTTTACATACGAACTTTGGAGTTTTGCTGTCAAAAAATTTTTAGATATTATTTTAATGCAACTGTCATATCTGCTTCAATACAAACCTTGCCATCAACATACCCGACCCCGTGACTCTTACAGATAGGACCCTTTACTTTTATAAGTTCAATAACCATTTCAAACCGATCTCCTGGTCTTACAATATTTTTAAATCTCACATTATCAACTCCAGCATACAAAGTTAATTTTCCCTTATATTGTGGAAGACACATCAAAACCGGAGCTGAACATTGTGCTAAAGCTTCTAGTTGTAAAACTCCTGGCATTACTGGATTTCCTGGGAAATGTCCTTGGAAAAATTCTTCATTCATAGTTAAATTCTTATAACCTTTTGCATATTTTCCAGGAACACACTCTGTAATCCTATCTACTAATAAAAATGGATATCTGTGAGGAATCATCTGCATTATTTGCATCGTATCGAATGATAATATATCTTCGCCCTCTGCATTCACACCAACTTTTACTCCAATTTCTTCTGTCATAAATCTCTCCTTTATATTTATAATTATATTTTTACTAATTTTGTTTTTAATATTTGTGCAACCTTTGTATGTACGGCATGACCGGCTTCCTTAACTAAAATTTGAGCTCTCATATTCAGAGGAGATACTCCAGTTAAATAAAAATCTCCCAACAAATCAAGTATTTTATGTTTTATTGGCTCTTCTTGCGATCTCAAATCTGTTGTATAACCAATATCTTTTAAACCTACTGTATTTTCTATAGTTACCCCCTTTGCAAAACCAAGCATTTGGAATTTCTTTAAATCTTTATAAAACCCAAATGTTCTTGCCTCAATAATTTCACTTAGGTTGTTATTATCCATAGTGACCCATCTTTCTCGTAAATCCGGGTGATCATAATTGACAGCATAAGTTATTCTCAATTCTTTATCAGGAAGAACTACAAGACTTGTTTTACCATTTAAATAGTATACAGGTTCACTCACTGTGTATAAACCCCTTGATACATCAGAAATTCCAGCTTTAGTAAACATATCAACCCAGACTTTTGAACTACCGTCAAAAATTGGCATCTCGGCTTCTGACAAATACACATCTATTGAATCAATTCCTGTAATTGCACAAGCTGCCATAAAATGTTCACAAAGCATTATCTTGTATTTGTAATCACCCAAAAGAGTTCTATGCTCCTTACTACACAAAGTTACACAGTGTTCCGTGGAGTATAGATTTTCTATACACGCTTGGAAAGGAACATCAGCACCCTTTGAGAAAATCCGTATTTTACCTAGACCGGAAGGTTTTATAACAACATCGCAGGTCTTATTTTTCATCAACCCTTTTCCGGAAGTTTTTATTTCTGTCTTTATAGTACCCATTTACTTTGCTCTCTAACTACTTTGATACAACCTCGTTAGTAGTTACACTCTCTTCAAATGAGCGTAATAGAGGTTCATATTTCTTAAATTTTGCTATCAAATCTCCTGCATCTTTTATGATTTTCAGTTGCTTTATAAACTCTTTTCTAGGCATTGCTGGCGCACCGACAACAATTGATTTGGCAGGGAAGCTCTTTGTTACACCAGCTTGAGCTGCTATAATAGTATCATCACCAATACTTATATGATCTGCAAGACCTGCTTGACCGGCTATGACAACTCTATCTCCAATTACACAGCTTCCGGCTATACCAACTTGAGATACAATCATACAACCTTTTCCAATACGACAATTATGACCAATCATTACCAAATCATCGATTTTTGTATTATCTCCAACTACAGTATTTTCAATTGTACCTCTATCTATTGCTGTATTTGCACCGATTTCTACATTATTTCCTATTTCAACTGAACCTATTGATGGAATTTTAAAAATAACTTGCTCTACATCGTTTTCTTTTATTTCACCATCTTTTCTTGCTTGTTCAATATTGTTAGGATTCTCTGTAACAAAACTAAATCCGTCTGCACCAAGAGAAACTCCGTGATGTAAAATTACTTTATCACCGACTTTTACTCTATCTCCTATACATACTGACGGATGGAAGAAACAATCTTTTCCGATTATTGAACCGTTACCGATATAACCATTTGCTAAAATCTTTGTATTATCACCTATTTGAGCATTTTCACCTATTACAACATTCGGCCCCAACGAAACATTTGTTCCTAGTTTTGCCGATGGATGCACAGTAGCTGTAGGATGTATACCAGAATTAACATGTGGCTCTTCATAAAACATTGTAATAAGTTTCATCATTGCGAGCCTTGGTCTTTCTACTTCTATAGTGGAAAAACCGTCTATATTCACTCCCAATGGAACAAGCGCAGCTTTTGCCTTGGTATTACTTAAATTATTAATTTCATCTTCTCCTAATGCCAGAGCTAATGTATTTTCATCAGCTAACAGCGGTGGAGCTATTCTCGTTATAGCTACATCTTGAGCTTTTGAAAGCATTCCGCCTGTAATCTGTGCAATTTGTTCCAATGTAAAAGTTTTCATAATAAACTCCTTATATCTAATTTAAACACTTATTTATAATATTGGTAGTTGATTTTCCGGCTACATATTCTATAAATTCTACTTTTATATTATTTCTCTCAACATTTTCCCGTTCCGGAAGAGTTTCCAAAGTATAATCAGCACCTTTTGTATATATATCGGGCTTTATTGCTTCCAGTAATTTTGCCGGAGACCTCTCCTCAAATAATACCACATAATCAACTGAACTCAAAGCATTTAATACTTCAGCTCGATCAGCTTCGCAATTTATTGGACGTTCATCTCCCTTTATTTGCTTTACTGATTGATCTGAATTTAACATTACTATACAGTAGTCAGCAAATTCTTTCGTTTTCCTTAGATACCTTACATGTCCAACATGCAATATATCAAAGCAACCGTTTGTTGCAGAAAAAGTCTTTCCTTCAGCTTGTCCTTTTCTAACTATTTCTACAATTTCTTCTTGAGAGACCAATTTTCCCAACTATTTTTGTCCTTTCATATTTTCTATTGTAATGCTTATTCGATCTTTAACTCTTTCAAAAAGCTCTGACATCGGTACTATATATACTTTTTTTTCTATTGGCTCTTCATAAGCCCATTCTGTAAGATCTCGTGCTGTTCGTTTTGCCTCTTGCATTTTTTTATTTGTTGGTCTAATGGTAATATTACTCGAAATTTTCTTCACATTCATTTTAGTACAACTCCATTTCTATAACTCGTTTACAAATTCTTACTGTATTTAATGCTGCGCCAATTCGCAAATTATCTGCAACACACCATAAAGATATTCCATTTTCGAATGCTAGATTTTTTCTGATTCTACCTACAAACACAGGGTCTACACCACTAGCATCACGGGTTGTCGGATATTCATAATTTTCAGGATTATCAATAACTTTTACTCCATAAGCATTCTTCAAAATATCTCTAGCCATCTCCGGAGTAATCTTTTCGGCAAATTCTATATCTACAGCCTCTGAATGGCCGTTAAATACAGGAACCCTTGCTGCTGTACAAGAAATTAGAGTATTTTCATCTAAATGAAGAATTTTTCTTGTTTCATTAACAACCTTCATTTCCTCTTTCGTATATCCGTTATCACAGAAAACATCTATTTGTGGAATAACGTTAAATGAAATAGGTTTTTTAAAACACTTATTTTCAAAAAACTTGTTCTCAAGATTAGCAACAGTATCATCTTTCAATTCATTAATAGCTGCAAGACCTGCACCTGAAACTGCTTGATAAGTTGATACAATAAGTCTTTTGATTCCAAACTTCTTTAAAGGTTCAAGAACAAGCATTAATTGAGATGTTGAGCAATTTGGATTTGCAATAATCCCCTTATGCTTTCTTAAATCTTCATCATTTACTCCTGCAATTACAAGAGGAACATCATTTTCCATTCTAAAAGCAGAAGAATTATCAATAATTAAGCCACCACGCTTTACAATTTCAGGAGCAAATAACTTGCTAGTAGAAGCTCCTGCTGATGCCATAACAATATCTATGTTATCAAAAACTTCCGGTTTTGCTTCTTCTACAGTATACTCTTTGCCTTTAAAAGCTATCTTACTGCCTGCACTTCTTGCGCTTGACAGAAACTTGATACTTTCATAATCAATGCCCAGTTCATTAGTAATCTTTGTAATTTCTCTACCAACAACTCCTGTTGCACCTAAAATAGCTATTCTTGGTTTTCTCATTAAATTCCTCTTCCACTACTATTTACATAATTTTATCTAAACCATATACAAAATTGTGATTTTCACTTACATACCTGATTGCTCTAAGAACACCGTCCATATAACATTCTCTGTTCATAGAATCATGTCTTATAGTAAGAATCTGCCCGCCAGCACCAAATATAACCTCCTGCGAGGCTATATAACCAGGAACTCTTATTGAATGTATATGAATGTTATTATAAGATTTTGCACCCCTTGCACCAGATATAGTCTCCACTTCTGCACAATTTCCTTTTGTAAAATCAGAATTTTCTTCTGACATCATTAACGCTGTCTTTACAGCTGTTCCTGATGGTGCATCTTTCTTCTGATTGTGATGAAGTTCAATAATCTCAGCATTATCAAAATATTTTGCCGCCATCTGCGCAAATTTCATCATCAAAACAGCACCGGTCGAAAAATTTGGAGCTATTAGACAACCCACTCCCTCTTTTTGGGACAAATTTTTCAACTCTGAAATCTGTTCATCACTCAATCCTGTCGTACCTACCACAATATCTATACCATTATTTAAGCAGTATAGTGCATTTTCATATATTGACCTTGGTTGAGTAAAATCTACCAATATATCTATTTTCACAGAATCCTTTGCGTCTTTAATTGTTGCAAACTCCCCATCCTTTATATCAATTCTGGCAACTAATGCCATATCAGCAGATGCGCTTACAGCTTTTACTACCTCTTGCCCCATCTTTCCATTCGCACCACACACCGCTACATTTATCATATCTGGACTTCTCCTTTTTAGTTAAAATCTTTGACCCTTCCTCAAGTACTAGAAAAATTATACTACAAACATTTTTCGCTAAATTGTTAAATTTTGTAACTTTATATATAAATTATGTTATAAATATATATAATGTGGCATTAATTAAGTATAATCTCTTTTCTTTATTTTCTCCTCCACTCCTTTATCTAACGAGAGTTAATGCCGCAAAAGATTGCGGCTTTTTGTTTGAGAAAATTTACACCACATTATCTTCGTCTGATACAAATTGAATTCCAAATTTTGCCCTAAAGAGGTATTTAACGGTATTACTTTGGATTTCATACATCATTTTATTAAACAGATCATACGCTTCCTTTTTGTACTCAATTAACGGGTCCTTTTGTCCGTATGCTCTTAAACCGATACCGTCTTTTAACATATCTATGTTATGCAAATGATCTATCCATTGAGTATCAACGACTCTTAGAAGAATATCTCTTTCTAAGCTTCTCATTATATTGTTTTCAGAGAATACCTCTTGTTTTACAAACGAAGGATCATACTGTTCAGAAATAGAATTATAGAACCCGACAATTTCCTCTTCGTGCTCTTTGTATGCTTTTTGAGCAGCCTCTTTTAAAGAATCGTAAATTCTTGCATATCTCAAATTCTTTATATCATCAACAGTTATATATGAAAGTTGAGGAATATTTGAGTGCAATTCTTTTATCAGAGTTTGTAAATCTTCAGGAATATACTCCTCAGGATTCATTTCAGGAGTTATATAACTCTTTAAAAGCCTATCAATTTCCTTATCTATCATATACTCTATATCACTTCTCAAATCTTTGCCTTCAAGAACTTTTCTTCTTTGTGCATA
>CALUVP010000105.1 GCA_944324215.1 Candidatus Gastranaerophilales bacterium
TTTTTTAAAAGATTGATAATTAATTCTGCGTTTTTATCTTTATCGCTTCCCCGATTTAAATCCCATTCTAAAGACAATGTTCCTGATTTTCGAGATTGCACACAAGCAAAAACATGAGGATCGCAAAGTAATTCTTTGTAAATTCGGATATCTTTCCCTTGCTTTTTTAAAACAATATCGGGATCAGGTAAATATGTTCCTAATGAATAAAAATTTATACTGCATTTTCGAGTTGCAATTTCTTCTGATAATTTTTTTGCCATAAAATTTCCTTTAGGGTAATTTTTAAATATTTAACGAGAGGCTTTTAAATACCTTTTAAATTTTGTTTTTAGTATGTGAGTAGTATAAAGTTATGTTTTTTATTTTTTAGAGGTCTTTAAAACGCTTCTACAAGTTTTAGTGTTTCATATCTTTTACGAGTTGAAATATTTATTTTCCCGGAGCCATTTCCGGCTGCATGAAGTGCTAATGCTAAAGCCCAAAATCTATCTGCGTGTCCGTTTTCAGAATGGTCAGCATCGAAACGGATGTTGTTTGCAGTTGTTGTTATTCTTCTAACTGAGTGTAAATCTTCCCTAATTTCGTGTTTTTTAGGAATAAATATTGTTCTATCTTCAAAATGCGTTCTAAGAGCATAAGCTAATTCTTCTTTTATTCGGTTTGTAAACATAATCGGCTCAACACGATATTTCCCAAATTTTATTTGTGCATTTTCGGATAATTGCATTCCAATACCGGTAGAATCAGGACAACATCTGCGGAATTTTTTACAAGATAGTACCTCTGACAGTATTTCTTCCTGCTTATGAAATGGCATTTTATGCAGTTCTATTACACTTCTTGTATAAAAAATATTTTCCATTTGTTCTAAAACCCAAATGACTGTTAAATCTTTTTTTCGCCCAATATCCATTCCAACATACATGTCATTTTTGATTTCAGAAATTGGTTTTAAAACATCATCTAATTCACACGTTGATATCAAATCATAAGGTAAAAAGGCACTCGCTTCATCTACAGCTACACAGCAATATTCTTGTAACCATGTATATTCATCAAAACAATTATCTTTTTCATTTTTCATCCAGTCTTGACGTTCTTGTTCTGTTGTATCTCTTTGATAAATTCTATCAACAAGACCCTCTGCAACAGCAAGTTGAATTGGTGTTTTATGGTGGCTCCAATTTAACTTGCCTTTTTGCACTTGGTCTAAAAATTTGTAATACAAACAATTTTGTCCATTATGTGTGGATAATATCCTTAGTGGATACCCCCAAGTTACACAGGGGCGAGCCGCTTTCCAAAGTTCTTCGGGATTATTATGGAATGCAAACTCATCAAGAACAACTTTCCCGCCTTTAGAACGGAAACCTTTAGGATTTGAAGATAATGCGTGGATTTTAGTTCCGTTTTTAAATTCAATAACTAATGCTTTTATATCTTTATCATTATCAATAATCACTTCACCAAGTCTTTTTGCCGACATGTGGAATACTTTTACCCATTGTTCACAGTAATCAATATATTCTTTTGCGGCTGATTCATCGGCTGATGAAAACCATACAGCAGGAACTTTACGATTAACGCAATCTCGTACATCTTCGTAGCTTTGTACGTAAGTTGCACCAATACGTCTTGATTTTTCCCAAATCTTTACCTTTGATTTATCATCAAGCCACCTTTGTTGGTAAGGCATAAAGTAGTTATCTTTCATTTTTAGGTTTCATTCCTAATATTTCGGTTTCAATCAATTCAACAAAATCCGGTGTAATTCCTTCAGGAATTTTTGCATTACTATCATTTTTAATATGTTCTTCATAATCTTTAATTTTAGTGATTAAAGGAAGTATTTTGGTAAAGGTGTACATTCTGCTTGAATTAATTTCGTTGCCGTTATCTAGGTCATACTCTATTGATAACATTAATTTTCGCGCGAAATTATACATTTCTTTGTGAAATAATGATGCAGTTTGAAAATATTGGTCTTTTTTTACATCCCAATTATGTTCTTTTTTCCATCTTCTGATAGTTCGTTCATGAACTCCAACTTGTTGAGCAACTTCTTTTTCAGTCATACGTTCAATGACATAAAAACGTTCAGCATTTGCTAGAATAATTTCACTATTCGCCAAAATATTCCTCCAATTTCTGAATTTTATCTTTTAGAATTCTGAGTTCTAAAACAATTGTTTGTAATCTTTGAAACTGAACAAGAGCCTTTTCTATATCAAGTTTTGTCGTATCATCTTCAAACGGATTTAATAAACTCCTTATTAACAAGATTAACCCTGCTGCTTCAGTATCAAGATGTTTGTATTTTGATTTCGCTTCTGCTAACTGACCTTTTAATTGAATTCTCTCAATATTCATTATTTAGAAATCTCCTTTTTTAATATTGGACACCAAAGATTGCCGTCAATTTTGCTTTCAATACGAGACATAACGGTTGCATTGTATTGGTTTGTTTCGACTAAATCTTTTAAGATTTCAAAATTATTAGAGATTATTTTTTCAAATGTCTTAACCTGAGCATTGTGGTAGATGTACCAAATAACAAAAATGACAGCAGGAAAACCGATACTCTCAAATAACTTCATCATTAATGATAAATCCATAATTATACATCCTTTCAAATTGGAAAGAAAAAAGAGGCGCTAAGCCAACTTTCTATTAAAAGGATAACTCTTTGTTTTTGTATTATTCAACTTGCGATGGCAATAAAAAAGTCGAGAAAATCTCGACTTTTTTATCAAACTAAAACTTCATTTAATATTTGTTTATGTTTATTTTTGATAATATCTTTTATCATTTTGTATAAATTTGCATCTGTTGTACCAATTTTTACAAAAAGAATTATTCCATCAGATTTATCAATACTATCTATAACAGTTTCAGATATTTCCCCTTTTATTAGTTCTAAATTATTAAACTTATTAAATAAATTTATAATACATTCCTCTGGATTATCAAAGACAATACAACTTACATTTTTATTTTTATATTCAAGAAGTAAACGCTGTACATTTATAAAAATATTTTTGTCATTATAAATAATATTTTCATCAAGTTTTGAATATGAAACTTTTTTATCTATAATTTCTAACAAAATTACGGCAAATAATGAACAAATAACACCAAATACAATTCCCAGAATAATATTAATTAATAATTTAGGAGAAGAATATTCAAAATCTCTCAAAGGAATTGGTTCTTTTAGAATTAATACTTTAGAAGAATCGGACATCTGTTCCACCATCTTTGCCCATTGTAATTTGGTTGCAAGTTGTGTAACTTTTGCTTCTTCTTCCGAAACTGCTATTTGTGATTTAGCTCCAATTGTATATTGACCTTGTATTGCTCCTAAAGCTTGTCTTGCGGATTTTGAAACTGCACTTAATGCGGCTAGGTTACTTGACCCACTAATGGCATTTTGCGGTAAACCATTCAAACTATTAACCTTAGTATTTAATCCTGCTTTTAAATTATCATATTCCTGTTGCAATATTTTAGTATCCTTTTTTGCTTTTTCGCTTCTTAAATCTTTTGATACTTCAATATAGTGGGTAATTATTGAGGATACGACATTATATGCAACATCAGGTTTTTTTGCCTTATATTCAATGGTAACAACATTTGTACCTTTTTTATTTTCAATTGAAATATTTTTCTTTAAAAATGCTTGAGTAGAAATATATTCTCCTTCTTTCTTATTTGGGATAATTCCCCATTTTTTCTTTATTACCAAATTATTGTCTCGTATAACTTTATCTATAACTAACGGTGATTGGATAATTTCTAATTCATTGGACAAACCTCCAGAAGAACCTGCCATAAGAGCTGCCATTCCACCACCAGCACCTATTTCTTCTATTGCATAAGGATTTATGTCAACAAGGTTTGTGTTATTTGATTTGTTTATATATAAATCAGCATCTACTTTGTATTTTTTGGGTAATACAAATGTAAGTAATATGAAAAATACTAATATACTACAAAATACTTTTATAACTACACTTCTACGACTCCACAAAATCATAAAAATTTTTTTAAAGTCTATTGTTAAATCTTCATCCAGATCATCAACCGGCATATAACACATATTTTGTTGCATATATAATTACTCCTCTTTTCTTCCATTATATTCTAAACATAATTAAATAATATCTCTTTAAGTGAATTAGTTACAATTTATTGACATGTATTTCCAAATTACTTGCCGTTGCAAGTTGAGAAATACAAATAAACCATTCTATACTTCAAACAGAAATTCAAAAACTTACCCCTAAAAGAAAGGTTTAAAATTTTATGAAATATTTTGAAGTTTTTAAAGCCGGAAATTATCCGCAAGGTAAATTTACAAAAGAAGAAGTGCAGGAACTTGCAAAGAATTATGACCCAAGTTTTTGCGAAGCACCAATTACATTAGACCATGAGCAAAAGGGTCCTGCTTATGGGTGGGTTGATAAACTAAAAGAAGAGGATGGACTTTTAAAAGCAACCTTTAAAAATTTATCGCCTGAATTAAAGGAGTATGTTTCAAAGGGTAAGTACAAAAAAATCTCGGTTGAGATTTACAGAGAATTAGAAGGTAAAAAGCCATATTTAAAGGCTGTTTCTTTCTTGGGAGCAAGCATTCCTCAAGTTAAAGGAATGAAAGCAGTTGAGTTTAAAGAAGGCGAATCCGATATTTATGAATTTACTGCTCAAATAGAAGATGAAGATGATGAAACTTCTAATGCAGAAGAAATTCAAGAACTAAAAGATACCATTTCAGATTTGGAAACTCAAATTGCAAAATTTAAGGAAGATGCAAAAAACACAGAAACAATTAAATCTTTAAAATCACAAGTTAAAGATTTATCAATTGAACTTGCGAAATTTAAAAACGAAGCAGAAGGTAAAGAAGAACTTGCCAAAGAATTAAAAGAAATAAAGGATAACCTTAGAAATAAGGACTTTAACGAATTTATCGATAAACAAATTGAGGCAGGGATTCTTACTC
>CALUVP010000106.1 GCA_944324215.1 Candidatus Gastranaerophilales bacterium
TGCATACTTCCCATCCCTGTACATTTTTTTTGCAGCATCAATCGTCTTTTTCTCCAAATTGGAGTTATCCTGAATATAAAAATCAGACGATACCATAGAGGTATTTTACCACATTTATAGTTCTAAATCATCCCAAAGTTTTTGATTTGTTACAAGACTTGATAAAACATCATCTTCATACACATCAATAACACCTTCATCAAATAGCTTGTTCATCATCTCTAAATGAGAACTATCTTCTCTATCACTCGACGCGATCTTGGTAAACTTACTTATATCTAAGTCTTTTTGAAACATTTCCATCGCATTTGATGAAATTTCTGTTCTATCTATGTATGGATTAGAGTTATATCCAGCTTTCTGTAAATTCGCTCTTACTGATGCAAGATTAATAATATTACTTGCGCTGCCAAGCTGAGAATTATTATACAAAAATCCGTTATTTTCGTTGTTGATATTATTAAACATGAGACCCTAATCCCCCAACTATTTTTCAACATTATCATATATTTTTCCTACATTGTAATCAACTATTTGGAGGATTTATGATACTAAAGCAATATCTGGGTTCCAAGCATAATTCTATGAGAATCTTTGTTATTGTCATTTTGACAGAATACATAGTTAAGAATTAGTCTTAAGCCTTGTCCTTTAATAAAGTAGTTGAGTCCGACAGAATATTCTCGAGATTTATTGTTATCAACATTATGATCAGGATCAAACTCATCATATCTAGCAAGTAACTGTAGCTTTTTAGTAAGCATGTATCCAAGAGTTGCATAAAAACCACTCGCGTGTTTATCAATTGAATGTCCAGCCGGTCCGTTGTATCCGTTTGCATTAGCCCATTCGAAATTTGCCATAAATCTTTTGTAATCGTACTGAATATGTGCACCCATAACACAGAAATTATTATCTCTGTGTCCTGCATCCATACTGGTACCAACAAGTAATTTTCCATATTTACCATCTGTTTTACCTAGAGGTTTTAAATCAATTCTACCGATAAATTCAGCCCCTGGAAAGAATTCTTGAAAATAGGTATCAGAACTGTAAACACCAAAATCGTAATCTACAAGACTGTAGCTTCCTGAGGCTCTAGCACCAAGTTTACGAATTGTACCAAAATTTCTGGAAATTTGTGAACGTGCAAGGAACGGTAGTACAAACGGGCCGTAAGCACCTTCCATACCGACTGGAGGTCTTGTATGACCTATCATAATTCTATGGTGAGGAATTTTATTTGTTGCAACGTACATATCTGCAAACAAGTTTTGTATAACATTTCTTGATGAGAATGGAGAAATGTTAATCATAACTCTAAAATCTGCATTATTATTTTTCAAAAATCCATCGTAACCAACGTTAATTGTGTTGATGTCATAATGGTTTGTTGTGTGTTCAGCTCCAACGCTGCCTTGAGTAAAGTTAAGTCCGATATCACCGTTATAGCCCGCCCAGAACTGTGTTCTATCCATAATAGAATCTTCATCAAACTTGTGTGTAAAAACATTCTCCAGTAAATAGGTTGGCTTATCATATTTTTCGACTTCAAGGTGATAAACATCTTGTAACTTTTCTTTTAAACTTTTTTCTGCAGTCGGCGCTTTTTGTTCAGAAATAGAAATTGCTTGAGGGATTTCTATATTTTTTCCGTCTTCAACGTCTTCAGGTGCTTCCAGAACAACTTCTTCTATTTCACTGACCGGTTCTGTTTGTTTTTTTGCTGCATAAACCGGAGTGACTGCTATAAATATTAAAGCTAGTATTACGAGTAAAAATCTATTTTTCATACCTATATTCTATATTTTTTGTATGCAAAAGACCAAACCGAAGTTTGGTCTTTTAATAATAAAAATTAATGTTGATGCCTGTGTTCTTCTCTCAAATAAGCTGTCCAGAAAATAAGAACAACAAAAACAAATGCACCAACTATGTTTCCTAATGTTACAGGAAGCAAGTTGTGAAGGAAGAAACCTTTCCAAGTCATAATCGACAATTGATCAGGAGTTAAACCTGAAGCAGCAACTATAGAAGGGAAATGTTTCATCAAAATTCCATTTGGAATAAAGAACATATTAGCAACACTGTGTTCATACCCTGACGCAACAAATGTCATGATAGGAAAGAATATTGCAAATATTTTACCGATAACACGCTTAGAAGTAGAAGCCATAAATATAGCTAAGCAAACTAACCAGTTACAAAGAATACCTCTAAAAAAAGCTTCTCCAAATGTTAAATTAATTTTAGAAAAAGCAGTATTTAAAGCTGTAACACCTACTGCATCACCGCCATTATGCCCCATTCCTGCTCCGTATATCAAACCCGCAACAAGAATAGAACCTAAGAAATTAGCTATATAAACAACTGTCCAACTTCTTAACAGTTTCATCAAACTAAGTTTTTTTTCTAAAACTGCAAAAGTCATCATCACGTTACCGGTAAATAGTTCTGCACCTGTCAAAGTAACAAGCATCAAGCCTGTAGCGAATGTCATAGCACCGATAAGTTTAGTAAATCCCCAACCCATATTAGAGTCACCGGTCATTACTGTTAATGAAACTTGAGCACCGAATGCAATAAAAGCACCTGCAGCAATAGCAAGTGTAAACATTTTTGTTTTACTGTAATCAGCCTTACCTGTCATAACCTTATCACTGATTTCGTGTACGGTATCACTAGGTGTTAGACTGTCTTGCGTGGAAATAACCTTTTCTGTTTCCATTTCTCTATTCTCCTATGTACCTTACTTCTTTTTTTAAAGATAAAACATACCAAGCACCCGATTTTACGGGAACTTCTATTCTCAATTCTTACTATTTATATATGAAAAATGTTAGTGTTATGTAAATGTTCACCTTCTCAAAAGAAGTTAATTTCTAAATCCTTAATGATAATAGCACCTGAAATTTTAAATTCAAGTAAAAAATTTTGATAAAAAATTTAAATTAGAATATAAATTGTTTTCTATAGTTCATAATTCACATCATATTAGCTTATATGGTTTTGTTGCTGAGTAGAATTTTAAATGTAAAAGAACAACCAGTTCAAGAATATTGGACAGGCAGTTTGTAGGTTGGGCTTATTGAATTGTCCCCCTAAAAACGTAATCGGTCAGTAGGACATTGCAAGGTATTCTCTGTATTCACAAGGTGTCATTTTGTTTAACCCCCATTGATATCTTCTATTATTGTAATAATAAATGTATTCATCTATTTTG
>CALUVP010000107.1 GCA_944324215.1 Candidatus Gastranaerophilales bacterium
AGGTCAAATCGCCTAGGTTAGGGCTGTTACTGGATTTTTTGGAAATACCATTCTTCTTCATTTATTATAAATTATTTTCCTATATTTGTTGTATATTAGGGAAGTTTCTATGCCGTCGGGAAAAACCATATTTCGGTGTTACGCGAATTTGTTTTCCACCAATAAGTTTCAACAATTATTGGTAGAAAACGATTGTTCTTATGCTTTAACAAAATATAAGAAATATGGCGTTGACGATCCATCTATTGCAACTCTTGGGGATTTTTACAAATATGCTTATAAAAAGTTATTAAAGGAATATCGGAACGAGTACATTTACAAAAATACAATTATCAACAAAGTACTACTCGCTAAATATAGCCTGAACACAACAACCATCCTCAACGAATTTAAGATCGGTCGTTCGATAGCAGACCTAGTACTTCTGAATGGGACAAGTAAAGTTTTTGAAATAAAAACAGAATTAGATAGCCTTTATCGTTTAGAAAGCCAAATTGCTGATTATAAAAAAGTTTTTGAGCACATATATATTGTAACCCATACTCATTTAGCAGATAAACTACTAAAAGAAATTGACGATACCGTTGGCATTATTACACTAACAGGGAAAGGGGCTCTACAAACCATACGAGAAGCAAAGAAAGATACTGCTCATTTAGATAGTTCTGTAATCATTAAGAGTTTGCGAAAGCAAGAATATTCTAATATCATTCAGAATTATTTTGGGGAAATTCCACAAGTTACTCCTGTCAAATATTTCTCTACATGTAAGGAAAAATTTTCCGAGATACCTGTTAAAGAATTACATGATCTAGTTGTCTCAGAATTAAAAAAGCGAACGATTAAAGAAAAAGAGTTGTTCAAATCCAATATAATTGTTCCGCCCGAGTTTAAATATCTTTTTTGGATTTTTAATTTTAAGGCAGAATATTATAATCAATTTGAAGACCTGCTAGACATGCAACTGGAGAAAGCTTAAAATATAATCACTATGAAATATTTTCCATATTTGAGAGGGAAGCAATTTGAATTGATTGCATTAAGGGACATGTGTTCTTTCTATGAGCAAAAGGATATTATATCTCCCATCATTGAACCAATCAAGCAAGTTAACTCTACACTCCTAAAAACAATAGACTGTTTAGTTCAAAATACTGTCAACTTCAACATTATTTTAAACCCTAAATGCGGGGAGGTATCGTCTGAAAACTATGATAGACTAATACTAGATGTCATCAATAAATTAGATGGATATGATAACTATCAGCCGACTTTTATTATCAATGAACAAGTTAATCTGAAACGAATCATATCCATTATCAAAGACCGGGGTTTAGAAAATATTTCGTTAGTAATAACCGCTCAACCAAGAAACGAATCTGATTTTAAAGCGTTATTAGACTCTACGTCTATTAGATACGCAATTTTATACGATGACAGTAGCATTAGGCGCTTATCTCGAAATATTAGACCGTTAGGGACCGAATTAGTTATTTTGGCGGATCGATTTAATTTAAAAGAGAAGAATGCAGATTATGTAAATCCTTCTGATGAGTTCTTCAGTGATGATCATTTATTTTTTGAAAAAGAAGGATATTCTGGATATGGAGATTACATAACGATAGGGAACAATTACAACGAAGGAGGATTTTTACCCTATGCTGTTGCTATACATTTGACATACTTGGATGGCCCAGAAAATATTTTTAGGATTCACCATTTTGTTTCAGACAGCAATGATGATAATTCAGATGTTCCGGGTAAAGTTGCAGAGGCATTATCAAAGCTCGTTCCATTTATTGACGAACGAAAAATGAATACAGACGCCTGCCGACAATTAAGACAAATATATCATGATGAATCTTATCCTGGTTTAGGTAGTATTAAAAAATTATCTATCTTAAATCATCTGCAATTAGTTTACAATCTTTTTTCAGCGAAATAAATGCCAATAATGACTTGTTGCCCGAATTGTTTTGTTGATGTAGAAATACAAGCGATTATCAAAGACTTATCACAAGGTAACACAGGAACGTGTGATTGCTGTTCCAAAAAAGATGTACAGATCGTCGCTATCGAGGATTTATTAGACTACTTTATCCCTCTATTTAATTTATACGAAGAAACAAACGATTCTACCGCGGATTGTTTAGGCACAACAATACAAAAAGAATGGCATATCTTCACAAATGATGTTATAGCCCAAATAATTACACAATACCTGTTAACTGACTATTCTAATAAAAGTTTAAAGGGAGTACACGTTAAGAAAAAATTTGACGGGGCTACCGACTCTGATAAAATATGGCAGGATTTTGTTGATGAAATCAAATGCACCAATAGATTTTTCATCAATAATAATGCAATTGTTCGTGATATAGTTAGTAAGCTATTACAAAAACATACTAAAACATTAAAGGCTGGAACATCTTTGTTTAGAGCTCGAATTTGTGATAATAAAAATGGATTCCCTAATCCTGCTTCAGATTTAGGAAAGCCTCCTCATCGAAAAGCATCTTCAGGACGTGCAAATCCTCAAGGAATATCATATCTATATCTTGCAAATGATCCCCAAACAACATTGTTCGAGGTCAGAGCCTCTTTTTTAGATTATGTTAGCATAGGAGAATTTGAACTCATAAAAGATATCACCATTGTATCTCTAAATGACATTCATAACATTAGTCCATTTATTGAAGATATAAATCTGCAAGAATATGTAACAAATAAAACCATTCTTAATCATTTTAGAGAAGCTCTATCCAGGCCATTGCGTAAAACCGACTCTGATTTAGAATATTTGCCAACACAATACTTGTGCGAATACATTAAATCAACATTAAAGGCACATGGTGTTGAATATGCTAGTGCAATGCATGCAGGAGGAATAAATTATGCCTTTTTTGATGATCAAGAATTCCGATTCAAAAATGCCAAAACCGTAGAGGTTAATAAAATCAACATGGAATACATTGACGTATAAGAAATGGCTAAAGAAAATATGTTGGCTATCATTTTTAATATACGAACAATCCACCATTTTATCAGTTTAATCCCTATTCCCCAAATAGGCCTGGTAAAGTTGCAAAATTCTTCCAGGCCTATTTTTTCTAAAATTCGAAAGCACACGCAATCTCTGGGAGCAAAATCATGACAAAAATTCAACATTCAGCAGAAAAATCATCTTGAAAGTAATGTAACCCACGAAGCCGGAAGATAAAATCGGAAGCATCAACCAACCCTTTTGCCGTACAAATGCCGTACAAATTCAAAAGAAAACCGCGTTGTAGACATCTACAACGCGGTTTCTTTGAGGTCTGAAGCGGACTCGAACCGCTGTATAAGGTTTTGCAGACCTTTGCCTAGCCACTCGGCCATCAGACCAATATAATCCATCCCGCGTGCCGGTACAACACAAACCCAACCCTTTCATTGCCTCGGCAACAGCATGCGCGACGGCATGCGCGACTTCGTTTCGAGTCCGGGCGGAAACCTTTCCGGCTCCCCGCCCTTCTGTTCCTGCCGGCCGGAGTCCTCGCTTCCGAGGGGGTCTCCAACCGCCGGATCTCACGGCGCCCGGGGCAAATTCGGCACATCGGGAGTGCAAATATACA
>CALUVP010000108.1 GCA_944324215.1 Candidatus Gastranaerophilales bacterium
CTTCTCCTGTTGAAAAAACAACCCCGACAACAAAAACAGGTACAAAATCAACTTTCTGGCTTGATCCTGAAATTTTTACGGAAACGACAGATATTGATGTTGATATAATCGCAACTCGTTTTAGAGAGATGGCATTTTTAAACAAAGGTTTAAAAATAATTCTTCATGATGAAAAGGAAACGGGAAAAGATGAAACTTTCCATTACGAAGGCGGTATTGCAAGTTATGTAGCGTTCTTAAACCAAAACAGAACTGTAATGTTTGATGAGCCAATTTATATGGAAAAAATGATTGATAAGATTAAAGTTGAAGTATCTATGCAATATACAGATTCTTATAACGAATCAATTCTTTCATTTGCGAACAACATCAACACACACCAAGGCGGAACTCATTTAACAGGTTTCCGTAACGCAATTACACGTGTATTGAATGATTATGCAAGAACAAATAAAATCTTAAAAGACTCAGATCAAAACCTTTCCGGAGATGATGTTAGAGAAGGCTTGACTGCAATCGTTTCGGTAAAAATAGAAAACCCAGAATTTGAAGGTCAAACAAAAGAGAAGCTTGGAAACTCAGAAGTAATGCCTGCTGTTCAGGATGTTGTAAAAGAAAAATTGCAGGAGTGGTTAGAATTCAACCCAAAATTGGCAAAACTTATTATTGAAAAAACACTTCAAGCACAAAGAGCACGTGAAGCTGCTCGTAAGGCAAGAGAATTGACAAGAAGAAAATCTGTTCTTGAAAATTCAACACTTCCGGGTAAGCTTGCAGACTGCTCAAACAGAGAGCCTGAAAAATGCGAAATATATATTGTAGAGGGAGATTCTGCTGGTGGTTCTGCAAAACAGGGTAGAAACAGAATGTTCCAAGCAATTTTACCATTAAGAGGAAAAATTCTTAACGTTGAAAAAGCAAGATTGGATAAGATTTATGCTAACAACGAAATTCAATCTATGGTTCAGGCGTTTGGAATTACAATCAGCAAAAATGAGGAAGAATTTAATTTAGACAAGCTTCGTTATCATAAAATCATCATTATGACAGATGCGGATGTCGACGGTGCTCACATTAGAACACTTCTTTTAACATTCTTCTTCAGATATGCAAAACCGCTTATTGAAAACGGTTATGTTTATATTGCTCAACCTCCTTTATTCAAGGTAACTCAGGGTAAGACTTCAGAATACTTATATGATGAACATGCGCTTGATAAAATGTTAAAAGAACGTGGTATAAAATCTTTGAGCCTTTCAGACAAAACAAAATCAAAGGTTAAGACAGGAGATGAGCTGTTAACACTTTTATCAAACATGTCTACTTTCTACAAATCTTATAACAACCCGATTTTGAATATTATTCCATCAGTTGTTCTAAGAGGACTTATTCGTTCAGAAGTAAAACCTGAAGATTTTGAAGATCAAGCAAAAATGAACGAAGTGATTGCATATCTTTCTCATTATCTTAAGGATCACGCTGAGAACTATAATATAGCAGAAGCTAAAAATTATGAGGTTGCTCTCAAGTATAATCCTGAAAATGCTAAGTATGCAATTGAGCTTAAGTTATTTGAAAACGAGCATGAATTAATTACTTCCAATATTATTAAGAGTAATGAATTTAAGAGACTCAAAAATTCATATCCTCTAATTCGTGATTTCTTAATAGAAGAAGAAAAAATGCTTATCTTGGAAACTGAAAACGGAGAGGTAGAGATCACATCATTTGAACAGTTACAAAAACTTGTTGATGACAGAGGTCAAAAAGGTTTGACTATCCAAAGATTCAAAGGTCTTGGTGAAATGATGCCACAGCAGCTTTGGGAAACGACTATGGATCCTGAAACAAGAACATTATTGAAGGTTAATATTGAAGATGCAATGATGTGTGATCAATTATTTGATGTTCTTATGGGTGACAAAGTTGAACCTAGAAGAGATTTTATAGAAGCTAATGCAGTATATGCAACAAACATCGATACTTAATATTTTGTTGTAAATTATTATTTATTGGCTTCGTAAGTTTTCACATAAAAGAGGTATAGTATGAAAATAGTTATAATCGGTGGGGGAGCTTGCGGTGCCAGTGCTGCTGCAAGAATAAGAAGATTAGATGAGAATGCCCAAATTATTATTCTTGAAAAAACAAACGAAATTTCTATTGCAAATTGCGGTTTGCCTTATTATACTTCTGATGTAATAAACGAACGTGAAAAAATTCTTGTATCTTCACCTGAAAAATTTAAAAATTGGTTTAATATAGAAGTAAAATTAAATACAGAAGTTACAAAGATTAATCCCGATTTGAAGAATGTCGAAATCATATCAGGAGAGGTTATTTCTTATGATAAATTAGTCCTTGCTCAAGGTGCAAGTCCTTTTGCACCGCCAATAGAAGGAATGACAAAGGATAGAGTTTTTACTGTAAGAACTCTTGATGATGCTGATAGAATAAAGTCTTTTATAAAAAATAACAATTGCAAAAAAGCTGTCGTAATAGGCGGTGGTTTTATCGGAATAGAGATGGCAGAAAACCTTTCTGAAATGGGTTTGGAGACAACTCTTATAGAACAGCAAAATCAGATTTTAGCACCTGTTGATTATGAAATTGCAGCTGTAGCACAGAATGAAATGAGAGAACGGGGAGTTAATTTAATTCTATCTGATGGTGTTACAAAATTTGAAAACAAAAAAATTATTTTAAATTCTTCAAAAGAAATCGAATTTGATATAGTAATTATGTCAATTGGGGTGCGTGCAGAAATTAATTTGGCTAAAAATGCCGGATTAAGCGTAGGACGTGGAATTTTAGTTAACGAAAAAATGCAAACATCAAACCCTGATATTTATGCAGGGGGTGACAGCGTTGAAGTTAAAGATTTTATAACAGAAGAAAATACTCTTATTCCGCTTGCAGGCCCTGCAAACAGGCAAGGCAGAATAATTGCGGATAATATTTGCGGAATCGAATCTACGTATAAAAATTCTCTTGGAACTTCAGTCCTGAAAGTTTTTGACCTAACAGTAGCAAGTGTCGGTAACAACGAAAAACAATTAAAAAGAAAAAATATCCCGTATTGGAAAACTTTCGTATATTCAAGAGACCATGCCGGATACTATCCAAATTCTGTTCAAATATTATTTAAGTTATTGTTTACTCCGGAAGGCAAAATTCTGGGAGCGCAAGGGGTCGGACAAGAGGGTGTTGAAAAAAGAATTGATGTTATAGCTTCTGTTATCAGAAACGGAAGAAGTGTTCAGGAACTTTTGGATAGCGAACTTTGTTACGCACCTCCTTATTCTTCTGCAAAAGATCCTGTAAACATTTTGGGAATGAACGCTGATAATATTTTAAGAGGTTTCATAAAACCGGCTTACTATGAAGATTTAGACGGAGCATATTTAATCGATGTAAGACAAAAAGAAATTTTCGAAGTAAGCACAATAAAAGGTGCAATTAACATTCCTGTATATGAGATTAGAAATAGATTAGATGAAATTCCAAAAGATAAAAAAGTCGTTTTGTTCTGTAACACAGGTTATACAAGCTATGTAGCTTCAAGAATTTTATCTCAAAAAGGGTTTAATAACGTATACTCGCTATGTGGCGGAATAACTTTGTACAAAGAATTAATCAAAGACAGGGAAGGCAAAGTTACCAAGCAGGAAGAAAAAGCTTTGGTAGCGGTTCCGTCTAAAACAGAGTCTAGCATTATAAAAATTGATGCTTCAGGTTTGCAATGCCCCGGACCTATTATGAAAGTTGCTTCCAAAATAAAAGAAATAAGTGACGGAGATATTATAGAAGTAACTTCTACAGACAGAGGGTTCAAGTCCGATATCGGAGCTTGGTGCAAAACGACCGGGAACTCGCTTTTGGATTTGAAAACAGATAATAAAATTATTAAAGCTACAATTCTAAAGGGAAGCAACCGCACTGTAGAAAACCAAGTAGTTACAAGTGGAAATGCTCAGACAATAGTAGTATTTTCAAATGATTTGGATAAAGCACTTGCAGCTCTAATTATAGCAAATGGAGCAAAAGCGAGCGGCAAAGACGTTACATTATTTTTCACCTTCTGGGGACTTAATATCTTAAGAAAACCAAACGGCAAAGCTAAAAAAGGATTTATTGACAAAATGTTTGGTCTTATGATGCCAAAAGGCGCTGATAAATTAACTTTGTCTAAAATGAACATGCTTGGAATGGGCTCATTTATGATGAAGTGGGTTATGAAACAGAAAAATGTTTCAACATTAAATGAACTGATAAATCAGGCACAATCAAGCGGAATTAAATTTATCGCCTGCAACATGTCGATGGATGTTATGGGGATCAAGCCTGAAGAATTGATTGACGGAGTTGAAATCGGCGGAGTTGCTAAATACATTGAAGAAAGCAGCGTCGCAAATTCTAATTTGTTCATATAATTTGTGCTATAATAATTGCTATGAAGAGTAAAGCTAAAAAAATTCTAACCGCAACTATATGTTCAGTCGTAATTCTAACAAGCGGTGTAGTCAGTCTATATATCTGGGGACTTCCTGCAACTGTTTCCAGCAAGTGGTTTAATGATACAGTGACTAAAGAAGCTAATAAGTTTCTGGGTGCAGAAGTTGTTATCAACAATCCTCAGTTAAAAACGGGATTTAATTCTGATATTGGTTTTTCTGTCGATAAGTTCACTATTTCAAAAAATAAAAAAGAATTATTGAATTTATCAAAACTCGATACAGAATTTTCTTTTAGCGATATTTTTCAAAAACGATTAATAGTAAAAAAAGTATTAGCAGACAATATTTATGTCAACTCTTCTGAACTTATTGCTCTAGTACCGCAACAAGAAAAACCCAAAGAACAAAAACCTTCTGAATTTAATATAGATATTTTTTCAGCTCTTTTGGGTGTTAAAAAGTGTCTGATTACATATAATTGTCCAGATTTTGGAATTAAATTTGATGCCAAACATTTAGTTTTAGATAGGACAAAAGCGAAGAAATTCTTACATTTTGATTTTGACTTTGAAATGACAAAAGGAAAAGACAAGATTGTAGTTTCCGCAAATGACCAGAATAGAATTTATATGGGAAATGGTGAACTTCATGTTGATAAATTTCCTATAGAAATTGATAAATCAAAAGTAATAATTGATGCTTTTGCCTCCAGAAAAACAGGTATTGAACTTAATATAGCGTCAAAAAATTTCAGCGCAAGAGATATTTATAACATTGCAACTTCAAATTTAATTATTCCTAACGGGAAAGAACTTCTGGCACCAATTATTGATGTAAAAGGAAGTGTAGACTTTAATGTAAATCTTACAAAAAATAGTATAAGAGGTGATATTGACGTTAATGAATCTGAATTTAAAATAAAAGATTTATTGCAAATGCCAGTAAAAATAACCCAAGGTTTTGTTGAAATAGGAAACAAAGATATTACCTTGAAAGATTTTAAAGGATACTACAACAACAAAAAAGAAAATAGTATCGTAATGTCGGGTGACGTAAAAGATTATTGGAAAACTTGTGATACAAAAATCGTATCAGATATTTTTGTAAACAACGATTTCTTCAAAAATTACATCACCAAAATGTTAGGAGTTCCGATATCACTTGTGGGCGATGCCGGCTCAAGATTAACTCTTACCTCTAAAAATGGCTCTTGCGATGTCGTTTGGTATTTCCTTCTGAATGAGGGGGAAGGTTTTAAGCTCGCAGAACAATCTATGGTTCTTGAAAAATATAAAACCTTATTTAAAGTTGATTTGAGTGTAGTTAAAAATATATTAAAGATTAACACTATCGACTACTACATAACAGATAAACTTCAAAAGGGTATTACTCCTGTTCTTGCGATAAAAGGTAATCTTGATATGGCAGATAATATGAAGCTTTTGGACTTAAGTTTAAATATACCGCGTCCGCTTCCGAGCGAATTTTTAAATTTCCTAGCCTGCCAAAAAATATTCAGAAAAGGTAAAATTTCCGGTAACTTAGCAATAGATAATACAGGCGAATTCCCTAAAATGGCAGGTGTAATATCTCTTGATAAAGTATTTGTACCTTCTCAAAGACTATTTATTAAATCTGCCAAAATAGGTGCCAAAGGCGATAAACTTGGAGCTATTGCAGAGGGTCGGTATAAAAGAACAAAATATGATTTTAACGGTTATATTGTAAATGATTTAAGACTTCCTATTGTTGTCAAGAGCGTTAATTTGACAGTTGATAGTGTGGATTTAGAGAGAATGCTTGCTGCAAATGTTTCTAACACTCATACAACGGAACCGGCTAAAGAAGCTTTGGAAACTAATGACCAGACGGTAAATATTTCCGAGGAAAATCTTGGAGATGATAATGCTCCAACTTTTGTTAAAGGCTTGATTATTGTTGAAAAATGTATGCTTCATCTTAATAAGGGTAAATACAAAGATGTAAATTTTGGCAACTTGCACGCAAATCTTACACTTGATAAAGACGGAATCCTTCAAGTTCAATCTAACAAGTTTGATATAGCAGAAGGAATTTCTACTCTTAAAGTAAAAGCTGATTTAATCAAGAATTTGTACTATTTACGATTAGGAATTAAGGACGTAAATTCTGATATCATGGCATCTGCTATGTTAGGTTTACCTAGAGAAATTTCAGGTAAAGCAAGGGGCTTGATTGAGATAAATTCAGATAAGTCGCTGAAATTAAACGGAGATATTAAATTTGATATTCAAAATGGTACAATCGAAAAAGTCGGTTATGTTGAGTATTTATTAAAAGCAGCTTCATTATTCAGAAATCCTCTCGCAATGATTAGTCCTGCAACTATTGGAGATTTAGTAAGTATTCCAGACGGAAGCTTTGATTGTATATCAGGAGAAATAAAATTAAAAGATAACGTTATAATGCCAATGAAGATTAAATCCTCCGCATCAGAACTATCAAGTTTCATAGTAGGTCGTTATAATTTGGAAACAAACGATACAAGTTTGAGAATTTATACGAAATTTTCTGATGTAGATACAGGATTTGCAGGCTTCTTAAGAAATATATCACTTAATAGCATCGCAAATAGAATTTCAAATAGCGGTAGAAATGATGCAAACTATTATTCATCAGAGCTTTCACAAATTCCACCGCTTAAAGTTGGAGAAGATAAAGCACAAGTTTTCTTAACAACAGTAGAAGGTGATGTAATTAATTTTAACTTCTTATCTTCACTTAAACGAATTAAGTAAAAATGTTATTTGATAGTTCAAGACAAAAGTTCAAAATGGTTTTTGTTGTATTCAATTAAACCTTCTTTTTGAAGTTTTGATAATTCGAAACTCATCGCGCTTCTATCTACATTCAAATAATCAGCTAAATCCTGACGATTAAAATGAATATCAAAACTGTTAGAATGATTTTTTTGTGCTTCGTTAGAAAGATAAGTCATTAATTTATCTCTAATTGTTTTTTGAGAAACATTTTCAATTTTTTGAATAAGCTCAATATTTTCTTTAGAAAGTATTTGGAACAAATTATTAATCAAAACCTTATGTCTTGTGCAGGCATTCTGACACATCGAAGTACATTTTTCATAACCTAAAACAAGAATCAAAGTATCTTTAACCGCAATAGCATCAACACTTGATTCCACATCTTTAGAACCTACAAAAGATAGAGCCAAATTATCATTCTTAGTGAGTCTGGAAATGATAATTCTCCTACCCCAATAAGAGTCCTTCTCAATATTAACTTCGCCATCAATAATAAGGTAAATATTAGAAATCATATCTCCCTGGCGAATAATCATTTCGTCTTTTTCATACTTTCTGATTCTTGCATTAAAACATTCAAGAAGTCCTTTTAATTCTTCATCATTCATTCCGAAAAAAACCGGCGAATTTTTTATTTGGTTATAAAATTTTTCTAATCTTTCCATCTCAAATATCATAATACAATCATGTAATTTTTGCACATACAAATGTTATTGACTTCCTTTTATCACTAACTTACACTTTAAATATGATATACTTAGATGCCGGAACAACATATTCAAAAGTGATAGCTGATAACGAAATTTTTGATGCAAAATATGTAAAATACAAAAAGGAAGCAAAGTATTACTATATATTGCCATCAAACATAATAAAATCTCAAAATATAAATCCCGACAGTAGTTGTGGTCATATGGCTGACGCTAAAGAAAACGAAATTATAGCACTAGCCCAAGGAGCCAGAAAAAGACAACAAATTTGCGAAGAAAAAGAAGCAACAATTTTAGACTTGGGAAGCAGAGACGCAAAATGGATAAAATTTAGAAAAGGAAAGTTCCACGATATGGACTGGAACACCTCTTGTGCAAGTTCTACAGGCGCAACAGTCGAAATGCTTCTGAAATTTTACAACGTAAAGCCTGAAGAACTCCATTTTGAAACAGAAAAATTTGCTGTAACTTGTGGAATTTTTGGAATGGAAAAGATAATGGATTCAATATCTTCAGGTGAAAAACCCTCTGTTGCAATCTCAAAATTTGTTCACGGAATAGCCTTTAATGCTTGGAATTTTTGCAAAAAGCCGGATAGAATTTACCTCTCCGGTGGATTTTGCGAAAATAAATGCTTTACAGATTCTCTTAAACATTATTGTGAAGTGGAACTTTTGGGCAGATTTGTTCTTTGTGAAGGCTTGGTTAAGTAATAAATTTACACCTTCATAAATATTTACAAGTTGAAAAGATTTTTTTGATAGGATATTATTATATTGAATAATTGTGCGCGGGGAGTAAATGGAAAATAATTATTTTGCACTGTTAGCTAATGATGTGAAGAAATTATGGAATGGCTTGGATGGGAATCAAAAGCTCGGAATGTTGGCTTTAATTGTTCTAACTCTTGTAGCTGCAACATTTTTCTTATCAAAAGCAATGGAGCCGGATTGGGTAGTTTTATATTCAGACCTTAACGAAGTAAATGCAATGAGTATTGTTGAAGGTATGAAAAAAAACGGATATCAATATAAAGTATCAGAGGATCATAAGACAATACTTGTACCATCAAATGTTCGTGATGATATGAGAGTTTTTGTTGCAGAAAATGATTTAATCAAAGACGGCGATACCGGCTTTGAATTATTAGATGATATGCAATTAGGTTCAACCGATTTCAAAAACAAATTAACAAAACAAAGAATTTTTCAGGGTGAATTAACTCGTTCAATCGAAAAAATTCAAGGTGTAAAATATGCTCGAGTTCAGTTAGCAGAACCTGAACGTTCAATCTTTGATGATAATGATGAGAAACCTACTGCATCAGTTGTTTTGGTGTTAGAACCCGGATATAAAATAAAAGCTTCTCAAGTAAAAGCTATCAAAAACTTGGTAGCTTATGCCATTCCGAGAATGACGGCAGATCAGGTATTCATAACAGACCAAAACGGAAACAGTTTATCAGATGAAACATCAAAAAATTCAACTGATATGGAAAGTTTTAAAACTAATATGGAAAAAGAAACCGCCAAAAAGGTTTCAGAAGTATTGGAGAAAATTGTAGGCAAGGGAAATGTATCTGTTCAAGTCAATGCAGATATAGACTTTAATTCAGCAAAAGCAACAATAGAGAGTTATATACCTGTCAATGACAAAGGAGAAGGTGTTGTAACAAGTTCACAAACGGAAGTTGAAACTTATGAAAATCCTAATAATGTTCCTAATCCGAATAATGTTAACCAAAGAAATTTAAACTATTCAAAACAAAAAACAGCTATAAATTATAGTGTATCTAAGGAGGTAAAACAGGTAGTATATGCTCCTGGAACAATAAAAAGACTATCTATAGCAGTTGCTGTAAATAAGATTTTAACGGAATCAGAAAAAGAAGAATTAAAAAATCTTATATTATCGGCAGCAGGTGTAGATTATTCAAGAGGTGATGTAATTTCAGTATCAGGACTTCAGTTTGAAGGTGCGACAATTGATAAAAAAGCTAAAGAGGAGTTTGCTGAACAGTATCAAAAAGAACAAATGTTGTATTTTATAACTTCTTCTGTTGTACCATTGTTAATAGTTTTAATCTTAGGTTGTTTTGCGTTGTATATACTAAAGAATTTTGTATCCAAAATGCCTTCTGCGCGCCGTCAAGAACGCGTATCACCACCGGAAGAAGTTCATGTAGAGCGTCTGGAAGAAATCGAACCTGAAGAGGAATCTCCAAAAATAGAATTAACCAGAAGAGAAATAAAGTCTCAAAAAGAACAAAATATAAATGAATTAAATGAAGCAGTAATGGCTTCTCCTGAGGATGCTGCAAAATTAATAACTTCATTTATCAGAGATTAATTTAAAAAAAGGAAGTAATAATAAATGGGTATAGAAGAAATTAAAAAAGCGAAAGAAGAAGCAAAAAAGACGTTGACTCGTCCGAGCCAAAAGGTTGCCGCGCTTTTAATAGCTCTTGGCCCAACTACATCATCAGAAATACTTAAAAATATAAAAGATGAAGATTTATTGGAACAGATAACTTTAGACATAGCCAATTTAGGTAAGATTTCGGATGAAGATTTAAATGAAGTTTTAGTGGAATTTAAAACAGTATTTCAAGCACGTAATTACGTTGCCCAGGGAGGTGTAAGTTATGCTAAGCAGCTATTATCACAGACATATGGTGAAGCAGAAGCTTCTAAACTTTTAGAGAAAGTAAATTCCATGGTTAACACAAATCCGTTTTATTTTTTAAATGAAGCGGATCCATCTCAGCTTGCCAACACATTTGCCTCAGAAAATCCACAATTATTAGCATTAATTTTGGCATATTTAAGACCTGAATTAGCGGCACAAGTTCTTGCTTTTTTACCTCCAGATATACAAGCTGTGGTCTCAATGCGTATAGCTGATATGACCCCAACAAATCCTGAAATATTATCTACAATAGAGGATATTGTAGAGCGCAAATTTTCAGCTCTTCTTGTACAAGATTTTTCAAATGCTGGTGGTGTAGAATCTCTTGCAAATATTCTTAATTGTTGCGATAGAGGAACAGAAAAGAATATTATGGAATGGCTTGATATTGAAAATCAAAAAATGGCACAAGAAGTTCGAGATCTCATGTTCGTATTTGAAGATATCATTATCCTTGATGACAGGGCAATTCAAAGACTTCTTAGAGAAATTGATACAAAACAACTTGCCCTTGCACTTAAAGGTACTAAAGATGAAATTAAAGAAAAAATCTTTAAGAATATGTCCGAAAGAGCAAGACAAATGCTTACTGATGATATGGAATATTTGGGACCAGTTAGAGCAAAAGAAGTTCAAGAAGCTCAAACCGGCATTGTAAATTCTATAAGAAATCTGGAAGCTACTGGTGAAATTACAATAACTCGTGCAAGTGTAGAGGATGAATTAATTGAGTAGTAACAGGATAAAATCTGAAGAAATTCAAATGGGTGATAACTATGTTCTGCCAATTGAGCAGACTAATGTTACTCGACAACAGGCTAAAGTTCAAAAAATTATTGCAGAGACTGACGCAAAAGTACAACAAATACTTGCGGATGCCGAAAACAAGTCCCAAGTAGTAATTCAAACTGCAAACACCGAAGCTGAAACAATAATTCATAATGCTAAGAAAAAAGGTGAGCAAGAATACGAGATTATCAAAAAACAAGCGTATGAAGAAGGTTTCAAGCAGGGAGAGCAGGACGGATTATACAAATTTCAGCAGGATGCTTCTGAAGGTATTAAATCACTTGATACGCTTGCAGCTGGTTCTTTTGAAATGAAAAAAAATATAATCGATTCTGCTGTTCGAGATATTGTAGATTTGGTAATAGCAATTGCGGACAAAGTATGTCATCAAAAGTTTGATGATGAGGTTTTATATAATATAACTCTTGATGCAATAAAGCAACTAAATGAAAAAGAGATTATAACAATTATTGTAAATCCGACTTTAGTTGATAATATTAATAATTTAGCTCCAAAATTTAAAGAGGAACTTCCAAAATTAGAGACTTTAAAAATTATAGAAGATAATACTTTGTCTCCAGATGGTGTAATTGTGGAAACTCCTAAAACAAGATTAGACTCAAGAATTTCGGTCCAGATAGCAGAAATTGCAGAGAAAATGCTTACAGGTGCAGATGATGGAATGGAATAAGAGTAAGTATCTGGACATAATAAAAAGAACCAAAACGATAAAAGAGATTGGAAAAATTACTGAGATTATAGGACTAACTATAGAATCTGACGGTCCAAAATCTTCTATTGGCGATCTATGTTATATTTATAACAATTATAACGAAACACCGACAATGGCAGAAGTTGTTGGTTTTAAACAAGACAAAATTTTATTAATGCCTTTAGCCTCTCCAGATGGAATTCATCCTGGTGCTTTGGTTGTAAATACGGGTTCACCGATGAAAATTGGAGTTGGAAATCAGCTTATTGGAAGAGTTTTGGATGGCTTAGGGCGACCTATTGATACACTGGGTGATATTAGATTTAATGAATTTCGTTCTACAATTGCAGATGTTATAAATCCTCTTAAGAGGAAACGTATATCGGATCCTCTCTCTCTTGGTATAAAGTCAGTAGATGGATTTATGACAGTAGGTAAAGGTCAAAGAATGGGTATTTTTGCAGGTTCCGGTGTTGGAAAAAGTACAACAATCGGTATGAAAGAAAAAAATACTTATGCGGATTTAAACGTTATTGCTCTGATTGGTGAACGTGGAAGAGAGGTTAAAGAGTTCATTGAAGAAATTCTGGGTTCAGAAGGTATGAAACGCTCAATTGTTGTTGCTGCAACTTCTGATCAGCCATCCCTAGTAAAAATAAAAGCAGCATTTGTAGCTACAACTATTGCGGAATATTTTAGAGATAAGGGTTTAGACGTTCTTTTTATGCTGGATAGTATTACTCGTATAGCCATGGCTCAAAGAGAAGTAGGATTGGCAATAGGCGAGCCACCTGCAACAAGAGGATATACTCCTTCAGTATTTGCAATAATGCCAAAATTAATGGAAAGAGCCGGTACAAATGAATTTGGTACAATAACAGGACTTTATACAGTCTTGGTAGAAGGTGACGATTTTAATGAGCCGATTTCTGATACTGCAAGAAGTATATTAGATGGACACATTATGCTATCAAGAGATTTGGCTCACAAAAACCACTATCCTGCAATAGATGTGTTGCAATCATTAAGTAGGGTTATGGGAGATGTAACTTCAAAGGAACATCGTGCTGCTGCAGGAAATATCAGAAATTTACTTGCTATTCATAAAAAGAATGAAGATTTGATAAATATCGGTGCTTATGTTAAGGGGTCAGATCCTTCTTGCGACAAGGCTATAGTTTTAATGGATAATATTAATGCATTTCTAAGGCAGTCCACCAGTGAAAAAGTCGATTACGAAAGTACTGTTAACCAACTTATTCAACTTGGGAATATGTAATTTGTATGATAAATCAGGATTAGTTATATATTTTAATTCCAAGCTGAGCAAGTTCTAAACTTAAATTGTTAATTAAAAATTAAAAAAAATTGATTTTTCAAAAATAATATTAAAATATAATTAAACGGAGTAATTATTTATATGATTAATTTTGAAAAATTTACAAACTATTCGCAGGAAATTATATTTGCTGCAAATGCAAAAAAGGATTTTTATAAAAATTCCGAAGTACAACCCGAACATATAGTTATGGCGATGATTGAGGATAAAGGAATTTCAAAGGATTACTTGGAGGAACTCAAACTCTTAAATCAGAACTTTATCAATGCAATCGTTGCAAGGATTAAAGAATATCCGACACTATCAGGGGTAACGGCAGGTCAGCAGGTATTTTTGTCAAGAGACACAAATACCCTTATTGAAGTTGCAACCCAAGAAGCAGAAAGCCTTAAGGATGATTTCATCGGAATTGAATGTATACTAATTGCAATGACAAAACTGGATAATTCTTTTATTAAGGATTTGCTCAAACATCACGGAGTTGACACCAATTCGGTTTTGAATGCAATGAGAAAGATTAGAGGTAACAAAAAAGTGGATAATAAAAACGCAGAAGAAAATATGAAAGCTCTTGAAAAATATTCAACAGATTTAACAGAAAGAGCAAGAAAAGGAAAATTAGATCCTGTAATCGGACGTGACGAAGAAGTTAGACGTATCATACAGGTCTTAAACAGAAGAACAAAAAACAACCCTGTACTAATCGGTGAACCTGGTGTAGGTAAAACCGCTATAGTAGAAGGTTTGGCACAAAGAATCATAAGGGGCGATGTGCCTGAAAGCTTAAAAGAGGTTAAATTAATCTCTCTTGATTTGGGTGCATTAGTTGCCGGAGCAAAATTCAGAGGTGAATTTGAGGAACGTTTGAAGGCTGTTTTAAAAGAAGTCCAAGAATCAAATGGTGAGATTGTAATGTTCATTGATGAACTTCATACTGTAGTTGGAGCAGGTGCTACCGAAGGTTCAATGGATGCGGGAAATCTTTTAAAACCAATGCTTGCAAGAGGAGAGCTCAGAACAATCGGTGCAACAACAATAAACGAATACAGAAAGTACATCGAAAAAGATCCGGCTTTAGAAAGACGTTTCCAACCGGTATTAGTGGGTGAGCCTTCTGTAGAGGATACAATTTCAATCTTAAGAGGGTTAAAAGAAAAATACGAAGTTCACCACGGAGTAAGAATTCTTGATAGTGCTCTAATTGCCGCAGCTCAGTTATCTGACAGATACATAACAGACAGATTTTTACCTGATAAGGCAATCGACCTTATCGATGAAGCTGCCTCAGCTCTTCGTATTGAAATAGATTCTATGCCGGAAGAAATCGATGTTATGATGAGGCAAAAAATTCAGTTAGAAATTGAACGAGAAGCTTTGAAAAAAGAAACTTCTCCAGAGTGTATTGCAAAAATCGATAAATTAACTTCTGAAATTGATGAATTGGAAGGTAAGATTTCTAAACTAAAAGCTCAATGGGAAGTTGAAAAAAATACCATAACAGGCGAAGCTGCAATCAAAGATGAAATTGATCAAGTTAAGACAAAGATAGCAGAAGCAGAAAGAAATACCGATTTGCAAACTGCAGCAGAACTTAAATATGGCAAATTAATGGAGCTTGAAAAGAAACTTCAATCAATTCAAGGAAAAGAAAAAGGTGAAAATAAGCTTCTAAAAGAAGAAATCGATAGCGACGATATTGCAGAAATAGTAAGCAAATGGACAGGAATTCCAGTAAACAGACTTGTAGAAAGTGAAATGCAAAAGCTTTTGAGAATGGAAGATGTTTTGCATAAACGTTTAATCGGTCAAGACGAAGCTGTAGATACGGTATCAGACGCGATAAGACGTGCTCGTTCAGGGTTAAAAGATCCAAAACGCCCTATTGGTACATTCATTTTCTTAGGGCCTACAGGTGTTGGTAAAACAGAACTTGCAAAAACTCTTGCTGAATTCTTGTTTAACGACGAAGATGCCATAATAAGAATTGATATGTCCGAATATATGGAAAAACATAACGTAGCAAGATTAGTCGGAGCTCCTCCGGGATACGTTGGTTATGAAGAAGGCGGACAATTAACAGAAGCTGTTAGACGTAAACCTTATTCTGTTGTACTTTTTGATGAAATCGAAAAAGCGCATCCTGATGTATTCAACATAATGCTTCAAATATTTGATGACGGACGTCTAACTGATTCTAAAGGTAGAACTGTCGATTTCAAAAACACGGTAATTATCATGACAAGTAATATCGGAAGCGAAATTATCTTGGAAGATTCAATCAATAATGCAGGTGGCAATTTTGATGAAACTAAAGAAAAAGTCATGGCTGTAATGCGTGAAAGATTCAAACCTGAATTTTTGAACAGAGTTGATGAAACGATATTCTTCAAAGCTCTTACAATGCAGCAATTGTCAGCAATCGTTGATATTCAGATGGATCATTTAAGAAAATTGCTTGCTGATAAAAATATCACCTTTGAAATAACAGATGACGCTAAGGAACTTCTTGCTAGACGTGGGTTTAACCCAATTTACGGAGCAAGACCGCTTAAGAGAGTTATTAGACAAATGGTTGAAAATCCACTTTCTAAGCTATTATTATCACAGAAATTTATAGATGGAGATAATATAAAAATTGATGTAAAGGATGATGAAATAATTTTTGAGAGGGATTAAACCCTCTCTTTTAAACGCATATTTGCATAATATTTGGCAGGTATGTGTGATATTCAGAATGCATTGGTTGAAGTCTGTTGTTATATGTGACGTGGTCGTTATCTACGGATACCCATTCCCCTCTATTAACACCTTCTTGAAACCCTACTGTTCTAATAAGATCAGCATTTGATTGGTTGTTTAAAAGGAAAAAATTCTTGTTTCCGACTGTATCATTGTAGGTTAAGCCCAATGAGTAAAAATCAGGCATGTTTTTTGCTACTTTAGTTAAATCATGTTGGCAATCTGGTGTTGGTATATGTTCTATGTATTTGTATATTGAATAATTTTTTTCGTGATTGTAATAACATAGGGGAGCCGAATTTCTGCTTCTATTGTATGTTAGATATGAATCAATCTTTGCCAGCGTACCTAGTGCGAACGGTGCATCTAAACTTCTTCTATTTGCCGCACTTATTTTTAATACATATTTCTTACCTTCAGGAGTGAATATGCCAAAGACATTTTTATCAGATTTGCCTTCTGTAAAATAGGCAAAATCATATTTACGGCGTCCTATAGTAAGACTTTCAATTTTTTTCTTGTTTTTTACTCCATATTCCATCTGTGTACTTAAGTAATCTACAATTTGCTCTAGGTCAGAGGCTGGAAGTTCCTTTGGAATATTTCCAATTTCCAAATTCTTATTTCCTTTTAATGCTTCGTATTTTTTTAATAATACTTCTTCGCGCCAGTCAGGTCTGATTTTTAATAAATCTTCTAGGGAATGTGATTCCTTGTATCTATTATCAATAAATTTTGTATATGCTATGTTATAAGGACTATTCATAAGAAACGGTAGAAGGTTTGGTGAGTTGGAAGGTAAGACTTGGGCTAATTTTTCGGAAATTTCACGCGTCTGTCTTGGAAAGGAAACGATACTTGCAAAAAATTCTTTGCTTCTATCCTGAGTTTCTAATATGGCATTCAAAAATTTTTCCATAACATCAGGGGTTTCTTTAAGTTTTAAAAAAGAAAATATTGCGGGTGTGTGATCGTTGCGTATGAACCAATTGTAATCATTCCAAAGTTTTGATATTGAGTCCCCTCGAAAGTTTATATTGGTATATGTATTTGGGTATACAAGAGGTGTAGATATTGAGTTTTTATTATCGGAAATTGGTTCTTTTTTCACGGATTTGTTTTTGTATTTATAAGGTACGTGACTGTATAATTTAATTGCTTGTATATTCATATAATTAATCTCCTTTTTCTACTACAAAACCAAACAAAATATAAATTGCTTAGAAAATTATTAAAAGTTACAAATATTTACTTATATTTTATTTTCAATTATAATTTGTATCGTATGTATTAATTTGCAAGGAGGGGGTAAGGTGTTGAGTAAAATTAGAGAAATTGATGCAGATGTTGCAAAATATATTGATGAAGAATTGGAAAGGCAACAAAATACAATAGAATTAATTGCCAGCGAAAATTTTACCTCTCCAGCAGTTATGGAAGCTTGCGGTAGTGTGCTTACAAACAAATATGCTGAGGGCAAACCTTACAAACGTTATTATAACGGTTGCGAAGTAATTGATAAAATAGAAGAACTTGCTCAAAAAAGAGCTTGTGAACTTTTTCATATGGATCATGCTAATGTTCAGCCACATTCGGGTGCACAAGCAAATATGGCAGTGTTTACAGCACTTTTAAAATGCGGTGACCCAATTCTTGGCATGGATTTGTCTAACGGTGGTCACTTGAGCCACGGCTCTCCTGTCAATTTTTCGGGACTATACTTTAATGTAAAAAGCTATGGTGTCGATGAAAATGGAAATATTGATTACGAAGATGTAAGACAAAAAGCTATTGAGCATAAACCTAAACTAATTATTTGTGGAGCTAGCAATTATTCAAAAATAATTGATTTCAAAAAGTTTAGAGAAATTGCTGACGAAGTTGGAGCCATATTACTTGCTGATATTGCTCATATTGCAGGATTAATCGCAGGCGGGGTTCATCCTTCACCTGCAGGTTACGCTCAAATTGTTACAACTACAACACATAAAACTCTCAGAGGTCCTAGAGGAGGTATAATTATGTGTGATGAAGAGTTTGCAGCTGCTATTGATAAAGCAGTTTTCCCTGGGATTCAAGGTGGACCTTTAGAACATATTATTGCGGGTAAAGCTGTTGCTTTAAAAGAAGCCTTGCAGCCTGAATTTAAGGAATATGCTAAACAAATAGTTAAGAATGCAGCCGCTTTAGCACAAGGGCTTATTGATAACGGTATGGATATCGTTGGCGGTATGACTGAAAATCATCTTATGACTTTGGATTTAAGAAAGTTAGGAAAAACAGGAAAAGATATGGCAAATATTCTTGAAAGAGTCGGTATCACAGCTAACAAAAACACAGTACCTAATGACCCTCAAAGTCCATTTGTTACAAGCGGTATAAGATTAGGTGCCGCAGCTATGACTACAAGAGGATTTAAAGAGGACGATATGAAAGAAGTCGCAAGAATAATTTCTGAAGCTATTAAAAATTCTGAAAATGAAAGTATTCTCGAAAACTTGAGAGATGATTCTCTAAAACTTTGCAAAAAATATCCATTATACTAGAGGACGAAAATGATTATAAAATTAACACAAGCACATATAATAGGAGCGTTTATTTCGTACATCATAGGTGTGTTTATTGTGCCGTTAGTAATAGAATTTTCTCAAAAGGAAGGTTTGGTGGATTTACCAAATGCAAGAAAAATTCATCAATTCCCAATATCAAGACTTGGAGGTGTTGCAATTTGGTCAAGCGCAATGCTAACTTTCTTGTTTTTGGTGCTCCTCAGCTACTATCCTTATGGAAGCTTACTTTCTGGAATTTTACTTGGCGGTTCTTTAATGTTTCTATTAGGATTAGTAGATGATATTTATAACCTTGATGCTAAATTTAAGCTTGTTATTCAGCTTTCAATTGCGACAATTGTATATCTTTTAGGAGTTCAGATTGATACTATTTTCAATCCTATGGGCGGTGTCATCAATTTAGGTATTTTTTCTTACCCTATTACTCTACTCTGGATTGTTGGAATTTCTAACGCTGTTAATTTTATAGATGGAGTAGACGGACTTGCTGGTTCTGTAATTACCGTAAGCTCTATTACTCTTGCATTAATAGCTGTTACTGTAACTCCTGCTCAACCGATTACAGCATTAATTGCCTTTATATTAGCAGGCTCAATGCTTGCTTTTCTTACATTCAATTTTAATCCCGCAAAAATATTTATGGGAGATTCAGGCGCTCTATTTTCGGGATTTCTACTTGCAACATTGTCAATTGCAGGAGTTATGAAAGGTGCAGCAATTGCAGTTTTGTTACCGTTTTTGGTGCTTGCGGTTCCTATTATAGATATAACTTTTTCAAGCCTGAGAAGAATTATGAAAGGAAAATCTCCTTTTGTTGCTGATGCTGAACACATTCATCATAAACTTCTTAAAGCAGGCTTTTCTCAAAAAATTACAGTTGCAATACTTACTTCAGTCGCTATAGTGGGTGGAGCGCTTGCTACTTATTTTACCGGTGCTTTGAAGAACTATTTTATATATATCGCGGTCTTGATACTTATTATGATTGTTTTGAGCATAATAAGTGTTATGACAAAACCAAAGCCGATAGAGCCACACGAGATTAAAAGAGAAGAATAAAAATACTAAAGGCGCTTGGCTAAATGGCCAAGCGCCTTTACTCCACAAATCTCAAACTAACTATCTTCATCATCATCCAAATATCTATAATCTAGCATACTACCTTCATATTCGGTTAAATCATCACCATAAAACATCGACATATTATTTACAATACGATTTCTATCTTCAATTTTTTGTTTTTCTATATCGGAATTAACCCCATAAGCATTGATTTCTTGATTTGTTACTTTACCGTCGTGATTAGTGTCAATATCATCAAAATGAGATAGTACAGTCTCTTGCAAAGATGTACTCATACCGGAAGATGCTCCCAATGAAATTATTTGCTCTCTAGTTAAACCTTGTGTTGCCATATTACTCATAAGTCTTTGAATTTCATCAGCAGAAATAGTTCCGTCGCTGTTAGCATCTACACTGTTGAAGTTGTTAGTCAAATATGAAGCAAATGTAGAACCATAAGTTGTATTGGTAATGTTGGTATTTGTTAGTGAAGATGTCAAATTTTCTAATGTTAAGCCATCGCTATATTGGCTAGAAAGTAATGCAAAAGAATTTGATAAACCCGCATTTATTCTGCTAAATAGCGAAGAACCATCTAAACGTTTACTCATAGGCTGTCTCCTTATTATTATACCTATACAACAATAGTTTAATTTTTTTTGAATAAAAGTCAATTATACAAAAATATAGTAATTATTTAATTTTTTATAACTAAAGTTGTAGACTATGATTTTTTTGTGATATAATTAGAAAAGAGGGTGTAAGATGTTCAAACGTAAATGCAAAATTACATTTATAGCGCATGGCGCAACCGTTCATTCAATGGACGGAATTATTTGCGATACGGAAAAATACCCTAAACTAAATGAATTCGGCGAAGAAGAGATAGAAAAGGTTTGTGAATATCTCGAAAATAGAGCTGTTGCTTATGATAAAATTTACACAAGCTCATCTGCTAGATGTACACAATCTGCTCAGATCATCGCTAAATTATTCAAAAAAGAGATTACAACAATAGATTTGCCAGCAAGAAACCACGGTGAATGGAGTGGCAGACTTTATTCAGATGTCTTTGATGAATATGGACCAAGAGCTATTATACAGCAACCTGAGGGTGGAGAAGCCTTGGAAGTTTTTAATAAAAGAGTTTCTGATACTATTGACAAATTGGTTGAAGAAAATAAGGGAAATCGTATAATAGTGGTAACAACTCCTGATGTTATTCAATCAGCGATTGCTAAGACTTTAAATTTGGATTTAGTAAGTCAGTTTAAAAATTTAATAAAGACCGGAACATTGACACAAATAAGTTATTTTGAAGATGACTGGTCAAGTATAATCTATTCTGATTATACACCGATATAGATATAGCGGTATCGTCTAGTGGTTAGGACGGGAGATTCTCATTCTCCAAACAGGGGTTCAATTCCCCTTACCGCCGCCAATTAGCTCCTTTTTATGGGGCTTTTTTGTTTTGGGAATTGAACCCGCATCGGTATCCCGCTGGGGGTTCTCCCCTCTCACAAAACTTGACATTTAGTCAACTTTTGTTCGGCA
>CALUVP010000109.1 GCA_944324215.1 Candidatus Gastranaerophilales bacterium
ATTGAAAGCATCAAATAGAGTTAGTGATGATAGAGAAAACAAAAGCGATAACGCAAAAACCGGAATTATATCTTTCTTATGAATTTTTAATGACATTTTCTTACGAAAAGTAAGCCATAGACCATACAAAACTACAGCAATTGCATACCTATAAAAGAGTACTGAATTAACTTCCATACCTCTTGCAAAAAGCGGTAAAGCAAATAATGGATTTAACCCATAACTGGTAGCAGCTACTACCCCATTAAATGTCCCTATTGTTCGCCTTTTTATCAAATTATATCCCCCTAAAGAAGTATATATTAAAAAAAAATTTATTCAATTTCAATACTTGGAGAATAAGCCACTTTTATTAAAAATTAATCCAAAATTCTTAAATTATTATCTTCAAGATTCAGAAAAAAGTGGCTTATTTCAATATTTAAATCATACTCCTAAGTTTTTTTGCAAATGAAGAAAACCCAAAGTAAATAATAATGCTGTAAATACATATATACAAATAAAAGTAATGGCTTCTCGTTTCCTAACCTTTTTAATAATTGTAATAATACACGGTATTATTGCAGCTAATACAGGCTGAATACATAATTCTATATATTCAGATATTGAAAAAACAAGCCAACCATCTTCATCCCTCATTCGCAAAATTTCCGGAAAAGAACCCAATATTTTAAAACACAAAGTATTTCCTAATACCCACAACAAGTAAAAAATCATTGATAAAGTAACTAGAAATTTTGCATAATCTTTCTTCACAAGACTTGTTGTACAATATGGGCATTTTGTCTCGGTATCCTCAACTTCTTGCCTGCAATATGGACATAAGATTTTACTCATTATACTATCTCCGGAATTATTACAGCCAAGAATATCCCAAAAATTAACAAGCAAATCAAACCTAGCGGTACAAGACTTATTACAAAGACAGTAATTCCAACATTTGAATTATAATCTCTCAGTAATCTTCCTTTACCATCCTTGAATTTGTTAAAACAGATAAGAATAAAATCAATATATGACCAAATTCCACACCCACCAAGAGTCAGAAATTGCACAACGCCTATAGGAATATTTCCTGTATAAAATCTATGCACGCCAAAACAACCCAGGAACCAAGCAAATAATAGTGTGGCAAGAAATTCCGGAGGTCTGTCATCCACGCCATTAAAACTTTGTGACAGCCATTTTTGACATACGTAGCAGCGCGTAGCTTCCGCATCAATTTCAGCCCCACAATTAGGACATTTCTTTTTCTCCATAAATTACTATCCTTTCAATATTTGTGAAAAACTAGCTGCATTAACTAATATGCTAAGAATAAGCAATACTATCCATGCATAAAAGAAAGTTAGACCGAGAGTTCTGTTATAATCTGCAAGCTCTTGACCATTTGCATCTTTAAAATTGTTAAAACAAATTCGTACAAAGTCGATTAATGCCCAAATTCCACAGCCACCCAAAGTAATAAGTTGTAAAATACCTAATCCGATGTAACCGGTATAAAATCTATGTATACCAAACCCACCCAAGAAGAATGACAAAAGCAATGTCGCTGTGTAACTTTTTCTCTGTTCCATAATAAACCTCTTTCCTTTTACTTGTACCGTAAAACGGTTATTTGTTAACTACTCTTTATCTCTCTTATCAATGTTGAAAGCCATATATAAAACAATAAAGGCGCTATGATTACAATTCTGGGATTAAGAGCATACGCTTTATCAAAATTTAGATGAAACAATTCATTAAAAGCTCTTGTCATACCACACCCCCAGCATTCATGTCCGGTAAAAAGTTTAAAAATACACAACGTATGTGTATTGTGTTTAACTAAAATCTGCACCCCTACAAAAAAAATAACAGGGAGTAATAGTATTATAGAAATATTTAAATTCCTCTTATTAAACATATTATACATTCATGAAAGTATGACGGAATAAATCAAAAAAAATTAACCCCATGCAGGCTAAAATCATCCATTTACATTAAAAAAGCGAGTAGATAAATTTTCTACCCGCTTTAAAAAACTATATTCTTTTAATTAACTTCTGAATTAGAGATTTAGAATTTTCAGTAATCTTGACTTGTGCTCTATTGTAATCATAAACACCAGCTTGATATAATTTTCTTCCGACAGGCATTCTGGAGTATTTTGCATAATCTTCGCCTGTTATCAAATAGCGAGTATATAACTCTTTTTCACCATATTCCTTACCTGACATAAAATTAGGATCACTCAACATATATTTGCTCTTTCCAGCCTCTTTTGCAGCATTCTTTAAAGCATTAAACCCCGCTTCAGTAGACTTTACTGGAGTAATTGACTGGAATGATACATTACTTACCTGTGATACTCTCATAATACCTCCTAATAATTTAACTAATACCACACATCGCCTCTAGCATAATAAAAACAAAAGTATTTATCAAGATTTATACAAAAATCTTGATTTTAAAAAATAAGCATTTTATAATTCACATATCACAAATTAAAATAAGAGAGTAGGAGTAAAATATGAAGATATTATTTGCATCGGCAGAAGTTGCCCCGTTTTCTAAAGCCGGAGGACTTAGTGATGTTGTAGGTAGTTTACCTAAATCATTAGAAAAGGACGCCGAGATTGCAATTTTTACCCCACTACACGGCTGCATTGACTATAAAAAATGGGAACTAAAAGAACTTGAAAACTCTGAAATGTGGATTACATTCGGCTCCTCTCCTCATAAGTTTAAACTTCACATGACAAAACTTCCGGGTACTAATATCAACGTATTTTTCGTACAAAATGACTGGTATTTTTCTTGCTTCCAAGAAGTCTACCCAAAATGGCTTGATCCCAGATATGAACACGAAAGATATATAGCTTTTTCTCTGGCAACCCTAGAATACGCCAAGCAACTTAACTTTAGAGCTGATATAATTCACTCAAATGATTGGCACACAGCAATGATTCCTTTGTATATTAAGGCCAATTACAAATTTGATGAATTTTGGTCCAAAACAAAAAACGTGTTTGAAATCCATAACCTTGCATACCAAGGCGTTTGGTTTGAAGATATTTTAGATTTTGCAAACATGAGAAAAGATATAGTTTTTAACGAATGGGGATGCGAACATTACGGAAGAGTTAACTGGATGAAAGGCGCTATTAACTATTCTGACAAAATTATCGCTGTTTCGCCAAACTACGCAAGAGAAATCTTAACTGGTGAATACGGTGAAGGTATGGATTACACACTTAGAGGACATACTGATAAACTTATAGGTATCGTAAACGGTATCGACTACGACGTATTTAATCCGAAAACTGATAAAACTATAATCAAAAACTATGATGTAAAGTCTATTAATAACAAGGAGGAAAACAAAAAGAAAATTCTTGAATATTTCGGACTTAAATACAATCCTCAAAGGCCATTAATCGCTTTAATTTCAAGGTTGGTGGATCAAAAAGGACTTGATTTAATAAGACAAGTTGAAAATGATCTGAGAAATTTAGAAGCAGATTTTATCTTCCTAGGCTCAGGAGATAAATCTTATGAAAACTTATTCATTTGGCTTTCAAATAACACTCCAAACATTAGAACTTATGTTGGATACCGTGGTGATTTAGCTAATCAAATTTATGCAGGTTCAGACTTCTTCCTAATGCCTTCGAAATTTGAACCTTGCGGACTTTCGCAATTAATTGCAATGCACTATGGTTCACTTCCAATTGTTCGAGCTACAGGCGGTTTAGAAGACACTGTTGTAGGATATCCACTTGATAACTCTACCGGCTTTAAATTCTGGGGTTATGACGGCTGGGCAATGAAAGATGCTATTTTAACTGCACTTTATGTTTATAAGGATAAATACACACTGAACGCTATGAGAAAATCTGCAATGGAAGCAGATTTCAGTTGGAAAGAAAGTGCTAAAAAATACTTGGAAATGTACAAATCTCTAATCTAATTTCCAAATAAAAAAGACAATAAAAATAAAAATAAAAATAACCACTCCTGATTTCTCAAAGAGTGGTTATTTCATTTTAAATTAAGTTTCTTACATAGACTTTCTATCTGCAATTTCTTCCATCTTGTGATCAGCTAGCCTTGAATCACCCTTAACTCGTGAATAAGCCAAATACCCATTCATTCTCTCTATCTTAGTTAAGTTTTTAGATCCACACTTTGGACAAACATCCATATTCAATTCCTGATGTCCGCAATCATCACAATATGAAAGAGATAAGTTTACACCTTCATAGAATCCCATATCCATTGCTCTATGAATTAATGTCTCAACAGCCTCTGTATTGTAATCAATCGGATATTTTACATACTGAATTTTTCCACCATTCATCAAATCCCAAAAGCGCTTTTCTAAATCTTGCTTTTGTATTGGAGTTATATCTTCACTTACATGGCAGTGAAATGAATTTGAAACATAAGGTTTGTCTGATACATTTGCTACAATACCATATTTCTTTCTGAATTGTTTTACTTGCAATCCACAAAGATTTTCTGCAGGAGTTCCATAAATTGCATAAAGAATTCCATCTTCTTCTTTGAATTGCTGAGTTTTTTGGTTGATATATTCCATAACCTCAAGAGCAAATTCTCCATCTTCTACAAGCGATTTTCCATTATACAACTCTTGCAACTCATTTAACGCAGTAATTCCAAATGAAGCTGTTGAAGATTTCAAAATTGGCCTAATTTTATCATGAATACCCAGATGACCGCCTAAGAAACCACCTTCACAAAAAGCAAGCGGATTTACAGAAGCTTTCATCTCGCCAAGATAATCATAAGTTCTAATATGAAGTTTTCTAATAAGTTCCAAATAATAATCTAAAACTTCATAAAAGTCTTTACTTTCTTTTTTAGCCTTTGCGTAAATCATCGGTAAGTGCAAGCTAATAGCACCAATATTGAAACGACCTACAAAAATTGGTTCATCATTTTCATCAGCCGGCTTCATACCACCTCTTTCATACCAAGGTGACAAGAAGGCTCTACAGCCCATCGGAGAAACAACTTTTCCATACTTCTTGTACATAGAAGCTACATAACCTTCTCCGGTTAAAGACAACCAATCAGGGTACATTGTCTTCTTAGAACATTCTACTCCCAACTTAAACAAATCTTCATTTACTTTGCCTTCGCCGTGAAGATTTTCATCATACAAGAAAACTATTTTAGGGAACAACACAGGTTTTTTACATTCTTTCTTACCCTGACCACCCATTCTAATTTTTAACATAGCTTTTGTAGCCATTTTTTCATAAACACCTGTTCCAAGTCCTGCTGTTACAGTAATAAACGGATAATCCCCTCTTGATGATGCTACCGTATTAAACTTATATTCCCAACCTTGGAAACCTTGTTCATAATCTTTTTCTACATCAGCTAAAGCAGCTTCTCTTGCTTTTTCAAAAGATAGACCTAAGCACAAATATTTGTCATTCTGACGCTGATAAGTTTTCTCAGCATATACAGCAAGAATTTTATCAACCTCAGCAACAGTAAACCCTCCATATTGTTGGCTTGCTGCAGCCATTACAATATCACCAATTACGTCAAATGCTACATCAAGAGATTTAGGTTCGTTATACCATAAGTTACCCATCTCAAATCCGCCTTTTAAAACTGCTGCCACATCAAATAAGCAACAATTCATAGTATCACGACGTGCTGACATATCGTGTATATATATATAGCCATCTCTTATTGCTTGCAATTCGTCTACCGTTAAGAAAAATTTCTTATACAATTCCTTATTTAATTCATTAAAAATTAATGAACGCTTGGTAGATACAAGAGTTGAATCTGCATTGGCATTTTCTTTATCACCAATATACATAATTCTCTGTGATTCTTGATAAACTTTGTCTAGCATGTGCACAAAATCCTGTTTGTAATTTCTGTAATTTCTATAGCTTTGTGCAACTTTTGGATTAATATGTTCTAGAGCTCCCTCTACTAAATTATGCATGTCAGCTATAGTAACTTCTTTTTTATTCATCCTTATTACATTATTATCAACAAAGTCACATATCTCTTTCAATTCCAAATCCGATAACTCTACTAACATTCTTGTTGCAGATTTCTTTACAGCATTTATAATCTTATTATTATCAAATTCTTCTCTTGTACCGTCTTTTTTTATTACATATACGCAGTTTATTTTGATAGGAGTTATTTGAGCTGTTTTGGGCAGATCATTCATTTTTGATAAAGGCGAAACAGTACTTCCCTTCATTACGTCTGTTACTTTTGCTGCCGATGAGGTAAATTCTACTATATTTCTTTCCTTATTTAAACTATTTTGCATTGTCCTTACGACCTCCTAATCTATAACAAAGCAAGCTTTTCTATAATTCAGCTTTCATTATACCTAGAGAATAACATTCTCTTCCCAAAATCTAATCCTTTATATAAATGATAATTCAAACAACAATTCTAATCAATAAATTCACAAAATGTCACAATAGGTTAAAAACGAATATTTTCAGCACCTTTCAGTTTTACAAAATTGTAAAATTTGTTACATTTTTAGCATGATAATTTTGTAAAATTCTTGACATAATTATCAATATTTAACAATTGTCTATTTAACACTTATCATATAAAAACAAACAGACATGCTTTTTAATTTTTATAAAAAACGGTGGAGAAATTCTCCACCGTCTATTATGCATCTAAAACTTGTCTTATCAATTCATTAACCGTCTTAGGATTTGCCCTTCCCTTTGTTTCCTTCATCACTTGACCGACGAAGAAACCTAAAAGATTAGTCTTACCATTCTTGTAAGCCTGAATTTCGTTCGGATGAGCATTTACAACCTTTTCAACAATAGCTTTTATCGCACCTTCATCCGAAATTTGGCTTAAGCCTTTTTTCTCGACAATATCAGAAGCTTTTTCTCCCTTGGTAATCATATCTTCTACAAGAATTTGCTTACCGATATTATTTGAAATTGTGCCTTTCTCTATTAAGCTTATAAGTTCTGTTAAATTTTCAGGCGTTAATTTTGTATCTGTAATTTCAATTTTATTTTCCTTAAGATACGCAGCGATTTCACCCATTATGAAGTTTACAGCTGTCTTAGGATTTGCACCAAGCTCAAGAACTTTATCAAAGAATAAGGCTAAGGGCATTTGCTCTACAATAACGCAAGCATCATATTCGCTCAAACCAAGTCCCATATATCTTCGACGCTTTGCTTCAGGAAGCTCAGGCATCTTAGCCCTGATTTCTTCTACCCATTCTCTTGATATTTCTAATGGCATCAAATCAGGTTCAGGGAAGTATCTGTAGTCATGTGCATCCTCTTTACCTCTCATTGAGCGGGTTTCTTTTAAGTTGTCGTCCCAAAGTCTTGTTTCTTGAACAACTTCTCCGCCTTCTTCAACAATTTCAATTTGTCTGTCTATTTCATATTCAATAGCTCTTTGCAAAGCTGAAAAACTGTTTACGTTTTTAATTTCTGCTCTTGTTCCGAATTTATTTGAACCTTTTGGCATGATTGAAATATTAGCGTCACATCTCATAGAACCTTCTTCAAGGTTTCCGTCACAAACACCTAAATATCTTACAATATCACGAAGCTCTTCCATATAGTTTCTTGCTTCTTCGCTTGAGCGCATATCAGGTTCTGATACAATCTCCAAAAGCGGTGTTCCGGCTCTATTTAAATCCACAAGAGAATATGTTGCACCATTAATACCAGCAGCACCGACGTGAACTAATTTCCCTGCGTCTTCTTCCAAGTGTGCTCTTGTAATACCGATTCTCTTACCTTTTACATTAATCCATCCGTTTACACAAATAGGCTCATCATATTGTGAAATCTGATATCCCTTAGGAAGGTCAGGATAGAAGTACTGTTTTCTATCAAATTTACATCTTGATGGAATTTCGCAGTTCAATGCAAGGCCTAAAAGTATTCCCATATTTACACATTCTTTGTTTAATACAGGTAAAACTCCTGGCATACCTAATGTAATAGGACTTATCTGCGTATTCTGTTCGTTCCCGAATTCTGTTGAATCCGGTGCAAATATTTTTGATTTTGTTTTAAGTTGTGCGTGAACTTCTAATCCAATAACAACTTCATACTTATCTCTTAAATCTGTCATAATTTTTCCTCGCTCTTAGTTGTAAAAATTGTAACATAAACAAACTACATTATCTATATTATTGAACAATCCTGTTGAAAGATTTATAATGAGGCAATATGGATGAAAATAAATTTTTGTATATATATAATCAAAAAATTAAACCTAAAGTTAAAAAATTTGAAAGTAAAAGAATATTATATGCATTTTTATCTATTTTCAGCATGATGGCTGCTCTTATTTTATTAATAACAACTGTTGCATTCGGCGATTATGTTGATAAATATTTGGGTAAATATTGGGCTTTACTATATTTATCTGAATTTATTATTCTAATGTTGTCAGGTATGATTTATGCGTATTTTCAAGTAAACTTTGAGTCAAAGTTGAAAAATGTTATCATGCCGATACTTTGCGAGTGCATAGGAAATATCCAGTGGTCTCATGCCGCTCAATTATTTTCCAATGATACGACGCTTATTATAAAATCGAGACTTTTACCTCCTGAACTTAATATAAAATTGGACGATACGTTTTCCGGAATAACAAAAAAAGGAAACTGGTTCAAAATTTCAGAAGTTATCCTAAAGAATAATCAAGTTTTTATCTTTCTAAAATTCAAAGGAAAAAACTATGCAAATACAATACTAATACCAAAAGGGGAATTTCTGTGCTATTATATGTTAAGGAAAATACATCTTGAAGATGTTAGACTTGACAAAGTTTACGATATATATACGGATGACGAGGTTGAAGCCAGATATCTTCTAAATCCTTCTTTAATGGAAAAAATAAGCAATTTAGAAAAAACTTATGGCGGAAAGAGGGCTAGTTTATCGTTTTTCGATAATAATTTGGTCATAAAAATTACAACATATAATGATGCGTTTAACATTGGCGGGCTCTTTACTTCTGTCAATAATGCTTCTCAGTTTCTAGGTTTGTATAAAGAAATCTTAGCTGTTCAAGAACTCGTTGAATATTTTGAAAACTAAATGTTCCTTAGATGTTCTATCTTTACCTTGGGCTTTAACAAAACAGATATTGCATCTATTCGAAATTTTTTATACTCAGGATGTTCTTTTAAGTACATCATAATCCCTTGTTTTATGTGCTGATACTTTACTTTTGTAATCGCTTCAAGAGGATGCCCGCAGATATCGCTCGTTCTGGTCTTTACTTCCACAAAAACTAAACTTTTTTTATCGTATGCGATTATATCTATCTCACAAAATCGTGAAAAACGAACATTGGTACCTATTATCTTGTACCCATTTTTTACAAGATAATTTTTTGCAATTTCTTCTCCTTGTTTTCCTACACTTATGTTTGACATAAATTAATTCTCAAAATATATCAAGTACGAATTTTTTTCCTTCTTATAATACAATATTTTTTTACTTTCTAACCATTTATTTACATACGAAAAAACTTGAGCTCTATTATAATCCTTTATCAGATATAGCCAGTATTTTTGATTTTTTGCAAGATTATTAAAATATTCAAAAACTCCTAATTCATCTGTAGTTTTGAAATTCATTTCATAAACTCTATCGGCATTTAAATTATATTTACTTGAATAAAATACAAAACTGGCAGAAGATGCCGGATTACATAATATGATATCCTCTTCGGTATTAAAATTTTCCTTTAAAATTTGCATCAAAGTCTTAGGTGAATACCCTATTTCATAAGCATTATAACTATTAAAGTAAGGAATATATTTATAGTAACTCAATACAAAACATATAGTTAATAAAACAGGAATCACCTTTGACGATTTAATCCTGTCAAAAGGAGTAACCACAATTAATAAAAACAAAGGTGTTATAAATAGTCCGACTCGCCCAAGCAAAGGATATAAGTGCATTACAGACGTTAAAAAGGCAAATAATAAAGTTAATAAAATAAAAATCGAAATATTTCGCATTTTTGATTTATCTGAAATACAAATTATAATTCCAGAAATTAATAGTATTAATTGAAATAATGTTAAATCATTTGGAATAAAACCAAATTTTAAATTATAAATAATTAACCTAAGAATATCTGTCGGTATTAGAGAACAAAATCCGTCTATCCAATAGTTAGGAAATATTTCATCCATATTTATCTTGGAAGGTAATAAATTAAAGACAAAATAAACTAGCATTATTAATATAAACGGAATTAAAAAACCAAACATCCGTTTGTAGAATTCTTTATCTTTTAAGTTTTCAATAATATTTATTATCCAAAAAGCAGCTATAAAGAACACACTCGGCAAAGATATAAAAGGTAAAAGAATTAATGATATTATAAGCAGGCAATATTTTTTTGTACTTAATTTTATAACATTTATTTTCGGCAAAATGTATAAACACAAAATACTAAACAATATATCCGTAGAATACTGCTTAAAAACAGATGAATAGACTATAAAATTATGGTTTAAAATAAATAAAAACAAACATAGAATTATCGATATTTTTTTTGAAAAATAATCCTTACATAATAAATAAAACAAAGGTATTCCAATTAATGAAGAAATAAATGGTATGAATTTTAAAACAATTTCTCTATACCCAAAAATTTCAGCCAGTAACTTTGAAAAAAACATAAAAACAGGAGGCGCCGACTGTGCATAACCAAGCGGCAAAAACATTTGCCCGAAAGACTTTCCAAGCATAGTAATCGCAAGCCTGCATTCATCATCTTCAAATACATTGTTGGTAATATAGAGTTTTGTTCTTAAAAAAATTCCTAGTAAAAATAAAAAAACTAAGCATTGGGCTTAGTCTATTTATATTCATCTCATATTATAAAACTTTTAAAATAGAGCGGGAGACGAGGCTTCTCTTGCTCGTTCGCATTAAACGGGACTCCGCCCTGCTCATCCTGCTTTCGCAGGCTGACACCGGCTGCGCCCTCTGCTCACTCGCGCCGAACTCTTTTCTGAATTTCGTTCAGGGAGTTCTCACCTCTTATTCACGCTTTCAATGTATAATTTAAAATGGAGCGGGAGACGAGGCTCGAACTCGCGACATCCTCCTTGGCAAGGAGGCATTCTACCACTGAATTACCCCCGCTCGGTATATTTCTATAATACATGCTCAGTTTTTAAAGTCAAGTATATACTTTTTATTTTTTTACAGGCAAAAATCTAGCATCTATAAACCGATAATCTTTTATTTTTCCCAATGTATTTCTTACTATTTCAAATTTTGTATGCAAAACATAAGGAGTACCATTTTTATCTTTAATTTGTTTCTTTAAATTTTTTACAAACCTTAATCCCTCATTATTATATAACTTTATTGCCTCAATAGCTTCTGGAGAATATGGATTTGATAAATATTCTCTTGCTTTACTCTTAGCTTTTCCTATATTTTTAGCCAGATAATTTTCAAATAACTCAACATCCTCTCCAGATATTATATAAGAAACTTGAGAAAATCCACCCAAAGAGCTTTCCGTTCTGTTATAAAACGACCTTACCACAGGATTATTTCGATATGAAACATCACACGCTCCTATATAGGCCCTAAAATTTTGCTCAGTAACGTCCATCTTGGTCTTACTGTCCTTAAGTAATTTGTTCAGCATCCTGATAACTTTACCTTGAAGCTTCTTGACCAATTCCAAATTAGAAACCTTAGCATAGCTTCCATTTGTCTCCGCTACCCAATGCACAACTGGATATGTTGATTTAAAATTTAGTTTTTGTGTATGTTGAGAATTTATTGATTGGATATTCATACTGATATAAAACTCAAGAAAATTTTTTTTGCCATTTACATCTTATCTTGGTATCCCTAACTTATCTTGAATTTTATTAAATTTTTTCCCGGTACTTTTAATATATTCTTTTAATACCAATCCGAAACTATAAAATTCTGAGGGAGTTTCCTCATAAAAATCACTTTCCATACAATATTTTAATAATGAAAAGGCTTGATATATAGTAAAAAGCCTTATTGAATGTTGCTGTAATTCATCCGAAATATCACTATTTAAAAAATTACCAAATTCATTCATCAAACTATCCTTTATATTAATAGCATTTATTAGCTAATATTAGCATATTGTAGCTAATATTGTCAAGAAATATTAGTAATTTTGAGCTACATTTAGCTTATAAAGTATAATTATAGAATGAATACGATAAATGAAATCAAGTCACTCGCTAGTGCAAAAGGTATAACATTAACTAATATCGCCAAATATATGTCAGAAAATTCTGGTAGAAAATACACGGTTGACAGCTTATCTAAAAAATTAAGAGCAGACACAATTCGTTATTCTGAGATAAAATTGATAGCCAAAGCACTTGGGATGAAACTCGTTTTTTGTGATGAAGAATAAAAAAGATGTACCTAAGAGATACATCTTTTTTATTGTTTAAAATTACTTAATAAACAAACCCATCTTCCTTCATTCTTCTGATAACTTCTCGAAGTTCATCTTCTGAGCAAACAAGAGAAATTCTGCAGAAGCCTTGACCGTATTTTCCGAAGGCATCTCCCGGAACCATTACAACACCTGATTTATGCATTAAATCATCTGTGAATTCTGCAGAGGTTTTATATCTTGGAGGAACTGGAATCCAAAGATAGAAAGTTGCCTCAGGAATATTAAAATCACCCCATCCGAGTTCTTCTTTTAAACCTTTTACAAAAATATCTTGGTTTCTCTTAAACCTTTTATTAGCATTTTCAATATACTCTTCGCCCTCTTTTGAATTTAAGATTTCTGCACAGGCTTTTTGTAGAGCTTTAAATAATCCTGAATCTATCGTAGATTTCATCTTACCAAAAACTTTTACAGCATCAGGATTTCCGCACACCCAACCAAGTCTCCAACCAGTTGCAGCATAAGGTTTTGAAAAACTAAAGAATTCTACTGCAATATCTTTTGCTCCATCTATTTGAAGAATACTCATCGGTTTTAACTCCGATTTAAAATACATATCTGTATAAGCAGCATCTGACATTAAAAGTATATTGTGTTTTTTACAAAAATCTACAAGAGTTTGGAAATATTCTCTGGTTGCAGTGGCACCTAAAGGATTGTTTGGATAATTAATTAAAAGAGCTTTAACTTTGTTAGGATTATATCCTTCTTTTACAAGATTTTCCCAAACTTCATCCATATCAGGCATAAAATTATTTTCAGGTGTTAAAGGTACTGAATATGCTTTACCTCCTGAAACTTTTATCATCTCTGCATAAGATGCATACCCAGGATCAGGAATCATTATAATTTCCTTATCTTCATCAACAGTTGTAGGATTTAATAATACCCTGATAAAATTTGCTAAACCTTCCTTAGATCCTATAAGTGAAAAAACTTCTGTTTCAGGATCTAACTCTACATTAAAACGTTCTTTCATTCTTTTCGAAATAGCATCTCTGTAAAATTTTTCACCTTTCGGAGTAGAATAGGTATGAATTCCAACTTCGTCCAAAGCTGATTTTAGAGAATCAATAAGAAATTTTGGAGGAGCTGCAGTCGGTGCTCCCATTGATAAAGTTATCGGGCTTCTTCCTTTTGCCTTTAATTCAGGTGTTATCCTTGCAACTGTTTCTTTTATACGAAACATTATGTATGTCTCTAATGTCTGAACATAGTCATTAAATTTTTCCTGCATGTCAATACTCCTCGCTAAACTTGGCTAAGGAATATTATATATCAAATTTTTTTAATGTGAATAGTTTTTTATCGCAGGAATTTTTATGCAATTATCTAAATATTCAATTGTACTTAACTTTTCGTTGTACAAATACTTTATAAAATTAAGGTATGATATATCAAATGAACTCAGAAGAATATTAATTTCAAACCCCTCAGAACAAAAAGGTTCATAATCATAAACTACATAACTATTATACTTGCTTTTCCATTCTTTACGTTCAACTTTGCAGTTATTTTCTTCTGCAATGTCTTCAACCCAGTTTACTATATCTCTGCTAATGTTTTTTATTTCTAAGTATTTATTCTGAAATTTTTCCATAACAACATATCTCCATACAGAAATTGTAAGGTGTTATATGTTTACATAAATTACCTGTTAGTTTAGTTTTTAGGGTTAAACTCTTAAAATTTCGGATAATAGAGCTTCGTGCTAAAAGGTATAAAAAAGAATTGTAGTAGTGGATAAATAAAAATAATTACGAAAGTTAATTTTTAGTTAAGAAACTAATGTTAAATTAAAAACAGAGTAATAATATAAGTGTTGAAAGTAATGGTAATAAATATGAAAGGAGAATATCATGAAATTCTTAATTAAAAAATCACCTGACGGATTTATTAAATCTGTAAATGATGAAATCAGTTCTATTTTAAACAGAAACTTTGACAGCTTTTTCCCGGAGTATATATATAACGAAGAGATAGACAAACTGGCAATGCCTGTAGAATTGCACGAAAAAGATAAGGAATACACAGTAAAAGCAGAATTACCTGGTGTTAAGAAAGAAGACTTAGATATCGATATAGATAAAAACCACATTACAATTAATGCAAAGAAAGAAGAAGAACAGAACGAAGATACAAAAGGTTACAGAAAATCTGAATTCAGATATGGTGAATTTTCAAGAACTGTATACTTCCCTCAAGAAATAGATATTGAAAAAACAACAGCTAAACTTGAACACGGAATATTAAAAATAGAAGCACCAAAGCTTGCAGCAGAAAAAGGTGACATTAAAAAATTAACAGTAAACTAAATCAAATAAATTAAAAAACAGACTGGGTTAAAACCCAGTCTGTTTTTGTATCAAAAAACCATAACGATCATTTTTAAATTCTAAAATATTACTCTTAATTACCCCTAAATCTTTATATTTAATACATAATACTTCTAACATCTTTTTTTGAATTTGCGCTTCATCTACCCCTTGATTAATTATCAGCATTTGTTTATTAAGCAATTTATAAGCGTGCTCTAACAATTCTTCCGGCATAAAAAATTTTTCAGGCAGTCCCCACCTTAGAAGAGGATAAGGAGTTACAAAAGGTAGAATCCAAATTATATAATCATATTGATCATTTATGTTTAACAAATTATCCGGATAATATCTCACATTATCCAAATTTTTGATATAAAATTGAGCAATTTCATATCTGGAATAAAAATCAGAATTCATTCTATAGGCATCAATTTCTACACCATCTAATTTCAGAAAATTGCAATATCTAGAAAAAAAATCATATTCACCTTTTACATAAGCCCAATTTTTTGAACCAATATCGAGTACACTAACATTTTCTTTATCATCCATTGGAAAATACTTGTCTAAAATATCAAATAAATATTTAGACTCAATATTATCGGGATTTCCAGAATAATTTTTTCTAGAAAATTTAGTAAAAGAACGAATATAAAAATCAAAATTATTTTTTAAATTCTCAAACATATATTTAATTTTAAATGATAAAAACTCTATACTCAATTCTCTAAAATTTTATTTATACTAGCAAATTTTTTTTTCTTGTGTTTTCCTATATGTTGGAGGAAACTATGAAAATAACAAAAATTACACTAAACGAATTTAAACCATTTATTAAAGATAAAAATACAAATAACATCCCGCAACAAGAAGAAGGTATTAGAACAACAACGCCTATAATAAACGCCTATAAAGATTACAATCTAAACTTTAGAGGCAGAACACCTGAAAATTTTTATGCTCAAGAATTTAACATAAAATATATGCCTCAAACTATGAAAGAATTTTTAAACTCTGAATACGAAGAACGAAAACACATTCCTCCGGAACAGTTAATGAGTGAAAGTTTCAAATACTTAGCCGTAATAGATAATTTTGCAGACGTAAAATCTACTTACCCAGACGAAACATTATTTGATAATTTGCACGAAGCAAGTTTAAAAGGTCGTTCAGGGATTTTATCCGACATTAAACTTGCAAAAGAAATGTCAGATACACCACTTATCAATGATGGAACAGACCATTTTGGAATTTATCTTCTTAGAAAAATTTATCTAGAAGGTAAAACAATAAAAGAAATCAACAAAGATTTTTATGAAAAAGATTTAAACCCTGAATATAAAGGGATAATAACACAACCTATTACATACGGAACAACATCAGCCTATGGAATTCAATATCCAAAAACAGATTTTTGGAATTCATTTATTGCAACAAGGGATGAATATAAGAAATTTTTTGTTAATTTACCTAAAAAAAATAAAACAGAGTTAACAAAGGAATTAACCCAAATCAATAGCAATAAAAAGACTCAAAAAGATAAGCCTATACGTCGAAAATATACAATAAAAAACCACCAAAAAGAACAAATAAAAAAAGATATAATCAAAACAAAAGGAGACGAAGAAGCTTTAAAAAAAGCAATTACTAAAAGATTTTCGAAAGATGATCCAGAAGCTTCATTCTTTGTAAAATATTTAAGTCCTATAATGACTATAGCTGCAGACAAAATTCATCTATCAGAAGAACTTAAAGATTTTGCAGAAAACATCAAATCCAAAGAAAATAAGATAGAAGACCTTTTAATTAAGTTTTGGAAAACACATCCGGAACTCTTAGAATATTATTCTACAGCAATAACTGATACTATTGATTTATTTGAAGAAACATACGAAAGTGGAGGTTTATTACCTATAAACAATGAATATAAAGTAATCACCCCAAGTACATCGAATCAGAAAGCAATTGATTATGTACCGCAAAGATTTGTCGAATTATTGAACTACATGCAGAGCATTGTACCGAATAGAGAACAAAAATATGCCCACCATGCAGAAGAACAAAATAAGTGGAATGATCATTTCTTATGGCGATACGGAGAAATTACTACTAATCTTGAACCAAAAGAGGAAGAAAAGAAACAAACCACAGCACTAGAAATTTTGGAGGAATGTGCAGAAGCAAATAATGCAAAAGTATATACATTAAAAGGTTTTAATGGAGAAGATATCAAGATTACAGCAAATCTTGATGAAACTTTAGGCGACTATCTAAGAAATGAACTCATAGGTTATCCTCCAAAATTTATTGAAATACTGACTAGAAGGGCATTAAAAAGTCCATTAATGACAGAAGATGCCAAATTGAGTTTTGCAACAATCTCACTTGCTGATAAAATTCACGATGAAAGAATACTTGGAGAAACAGAACGAAATGCTATTATAAATTATATTAAAAGCGAGCTAAGTTCTGAATTAACAATTGCAAACATGGCAGCGCTTGATGTAGTAGCCTCGAAATCTAACTCTCCACATAAAATATACAGAATGATGTTGGAAAAGAATTTAGATGAAGACACGGATGAATATGCAAATATTTTAATGAAAAATCTCAATCAGCCTGAATTTAATCAAGAACTTAATCGTCTATATGATTTATACAGGGTGCCTTTGACTAATGCAGAAAAAAATAAAATTTTAAATATTTTATTTGATTATGTTAGAAACTTTAATATTATGTTTTCTTTTTCAGATTCATCTGTTTTATATCAAAAGCCCAATTTTATAAAAGCTTTAAACGATTTTAAAGAAAAATGTTCAAAAAATAAAAGCTTAAGACAAATATATAAAAATGCACTCTTAAAAAATCTTTCAGATTTCAATTTTAGCAAAGCACTTCTTTTTAATAATGGAAATAAAGATTTGATGAAAGCTAAAACAGAGATGTTCGCGAACATATTATTAAAAGATCTATTAGAATTTTCAAAAAAGTCCAATGTGATATAAAAAAAAGACCACGTCTGTGGTCTTTTTTTATGATTACAAATCTATGTAAAATTATATAGACTTAAATATTAATGTTGCATTGTGTCCACCAAATCCAAAAGAATTTGAAAGAGCTGCACGCACCTTTTTGTCTCTGGCTTTATGAGGCACATAATCAAGATTAGCAACCCGCTCATCCTGATTATCAAGATTAATAGTAGGAGGCACTTTGCTATCAGTGATAGCTTTTACACAAACAATACCTTCTACAGCACCAGTAGCACCAAGCATATGACCGTGCATACTCTTTGTAGAACTTACTACAAGATTTTTATTTGTATCTCTATCACCAAAAATCTTCGCAATCGCTTGAGATTCAGCAATATCTCCCAATCCAGTACTAGTTCCGTGTGGGTTAATATAATCAATATCTTCCGGTTTCAAACCTGCATCAGCAATTGCAAGTTCCATAGACTTTATCGCACCGTTACCGTTTGGATCAGGAGCTACCATATCGTAAGCATCAGCAGATTGACCATAACCGACAATCTCAGCATAAATATGCGCCCCACGTTTTTTTGCCAGTTCGTATTCTTCAAGGACAAGAACTCCAGCACCTTCACCCATAACGAAACCATCTCTATCTTTATCGTATGGTCTTGAAGCTTTTTCCGGTTCATCATTTCTCTTTGATAAAGTTCTTGCCGCAGTAAACGCACCAATACCCAAAGTAGTAATAGTAGCTTCACAACCACCAGCAACCATTACATCAGCATCACCATACTGTATAGTTCTGAAAGCATCTCCAATAGAATGAGAGCCAGTAGCACAAGCTGATACTACAGCCTTATTAACCCCCTTATAACCGTGCTTCATAGAAATCCTGCCAGAAGCCATATCTACAATTAGCATTGGAACCGTAAAAGGAGACCCCTTTGTCGGTCCTTTTTCCATCATAGCCCTGTGATTTTTTTCAAAAGTTTTAAAACCACCTGCAGCAGAACTTACTAAAACCCCAATTCTATATGGGTCAATCCCTGCTTCATCAAGTTTGGCATCTGCAATTGCCTCATCTGCTGCTGCCATTGCAAACTGAGTAAACCTGTCCATTCTTTTAGCATCTTTGGGATCAATATAGTCCTCCGGATTAAAATCTTTATCTTTAATTTCTCCAGCAATTTTAACGGTATGTTTTTCGGTATCAATTGCTTCTATCAAGGATACACCACTTTTTCCCTTCAACATGGAATCCCAAAATTTATCTACACCTATACCACACGGTGTAACTGCTCCCATACCTGTTATTACAACTCTTCGTTTTGTCATATTTCCTTTTCCTTAAATAACAAATAAGAGGGCGAAAATATATAAAATCCTCACCCTCTTAATATAAATTCAAATTTTACTATGAGTGTGAATCGATGTAGTTAACTGCATCTTGAACTGTTTGGATTTTTTCAGCTTCTTCATCCGGAATTTCGCAACCGAATTCATCTTCAAAAGCCATAACTAATTCAACAGTATCAAGAGAATCAGCACCCAAATCTGCAGTAAAGCTTGCTTCTGGAGTAACCAAAGCTTCATCACAGCTCAATTTGTCAACTACAACTTCTTTTACTTTCTCAAATGTGCTCATGTTTTTTATCCTCTTCATTCCTGTGTAATACACTATTCTATTAGATTATACTATTTCAAGATTTTTTTGCAATAAATTTAAGAAGTTGTTACATTTTGTTAAATTTCCACATCATATATTAAGTTTTGTAAACGCAAAATTAAAACAGCTCAAACGCAATAGAAACAAACAATAGATGTAAAAAAGAGAAGAAGAAGAAGAAGAAGAAGAAATGCAGGATGAAGAGGAGAGGCAATTTTTTTCTTGTTCAATACTTAAATAAAGTATAGATGGTATTACAAAAGATTGGAGGATAATATGGGAAGAATTACAAATGGATTTGATTTAGGGATTAATTTAGTAAAAAAAGCTTTTGGAAGAGGAACGCAACCAGCTGCTAAATTAGCAGAAACAGTTCCTGCAAAAACTCTATCTAAGACAAGAACATTAACAGATCCTGTTACAGGTGCTATCACAGGGCTTGAAAGAGAAATCACACTGGAGAGAGGAGAAAAAGGTCTTGCGAGAATTGATTATTTAGGCGAAGGTAAAAGAAAAATTACAATATTTAATAACGGAAACCATGCAACTTTGTGGGAAACTAAAACTATTACTAGAGAAAATAATGGAAGCGTTTTCGGTGGCGAAAGAATTAATATTAGTAAAGATAAGACTAGATACTGGTGTTACGGTGAGAACATACGATTACAAAAAGATTACAGTAACGCAGGCACACTTGAACATAAAGAATTAAGTTTTAACCATTCCTCAGGAAACGGTCTAAATGACTATTCAAAAAAAGCTACAATGGATAGAGTTTATGCAGAATATCCATTGTCAAGCGGTTACAAAGATATGGTGACTCGACCAGACGAAACAGTGGGAATTCAACATTCATTAATACACAACGACGGATATATCGAACGTCATTATGATAATTATAGTAAATTTGCTCAAAAAGAAACCAATTTCCAAAAAACAGTTGCGGCAAAAGAAGCCGCTGAGAAAACTAGAATTGCAGAAGCAGAAGCTGCAAAAGCTGCTGCAATAAAAGCAGAACAAGAAGCTACCGAAAAACTTGCCGCTTCACGTCCAAAAGTAAATACAGGTAAAATATTCGGTAAAAATATTGAAGAATTCAAATGTATAGAAGAAACTCGAGCAGATGGAAGTATCGTAAGACGTTACTTTGATCCGTACGCTTCTAATGGTAAGTCCAACCCTATGATAACAACTATTGACAGGGGAAATTACCACGAAGAAATTATTTATGACCCAAGAAAAGATCTCAAACTAACATATAAGCAAATAGGGAGAGGTGAGCCTGAAATCGAAATGACAAAAGGGCTTCAATACAGATATACTTCCAAATATGACAAAGGAACACATTATAGAGATAATATCCAACAGTATAATGACGGACAAAATTTTGTACAATCATATGGCGGCAACTATTATAGCAATTGCCATATAACTACTAAAAACCCGCATTCTGTTGAACTTCAAGCGCAACGAGGCGAATCCGAGTATATAAGTACATCATCTAACAATATAACAATTGTACAAGACAAAGCACTAACCAAACGCTTTAATGAAATAAAACAAGATATGTCTCGTAATGAAGTTGATTTAATGGATTTATTTAGTCCATATCAACCATAACAGAGATAAAAAAACAGGCGGAGTATTCTCTCCGCCTGTTTTTTATTTATTAAACTATATCATTAATCCGCCAGCAACTTCGATAGCCTGACCTGTTACATAATCAGTATCGAGTGCAAGGAATTTGACAACTTTGGCGATATCCTCAGGAGTTCCAAGTCTCTTCATTGGAATTGCTTTTAAGTATTCATCAATATTTGCTAAATCTTGAGTCATAGCTGTTTGGATAAAACCAGGGCATACTGCATTAACTCTTATATTTCTTCCGCCAAATTCTTTTGCAAGAGTTTGAGTCAAACCTATTAAACCAGCCTTTGAAGCTGAGTAGTTTGCCTGACCTGCATTACCGTGGCGTCCTACGATACTTGACATATTGATAATTGAACCTTGACGAGCTTTCATCATATACTTAATTACAGCGTGAGTCACACAATAAGCTGATGTTAAGTTAATTTTTATAACTCTTTCCCATTGTTCCATATCCATTCTTACAAACAAGCCATCTTTTGTAATACCGGCATTATTTAATAAAATGTCAATTTTACCGTGTTCAGCAATCATCTTATCAACCGCAGCTTGCACTTGCTCATCATTTGAAACATCAAATTGATAAAAGAAAGCATCTACTCCAAGAGCTTTAATTTCGTCTAGTGCCGGTTGGGCTTTCTCAGCTTCGCAAATATCATTTATTATGATATCACAACCAGCTTTAGCTAGTTCCTTTGCGCAAGCAAGACCTATTCCTCTTGATCCACCTGTAATTAAAGCAATTTTTCTTTCACTCATTAATTTTCTCCTTTATATAAACTTTTGTCAGACAAAAACTGACCTACTTGTAATTTTTCTTTTTCTTTGTTTTTTGCACAGGACTATCAAAATCCAATTGACAGTATTGAGCATTGTTATTAACCTCATCAATATACTTTTTAGATGTTTGCCCTGATATAGCGTACTGTTCAGCAACTTTCATCGGCACATTACATTTCAAAGAATAGGAATAGTCGTATTTTTCAAACGAACATTTATTTCCTTCTTCCCCATATATTACATAATTTACACCCTCATTATCTGCTAAATTTGTTGGAGTACAAGTTGCAAGTGCAGGATAAAATATTTTCTCAATCGCTTTTATATCATCCAACATTTGAACCTTAGGAGCACCTTTTTGCCTTATAGCCATTTGATGCTTCTTAAATTTAGTATTTGCTGCAATTTCTTGACCGTGATTCCTGTATTCATAAATTACACGAGATACAGCTACAATAGCCAATAAAACTAACAAAGCATAAATTATTTTCCTCATTTATCTACACTCCTGCCATTTGCTCTTTTAGAGCAGCAACGGTTGCCTCTAGAGAAGCTTTATCAAATATATTATATACAGTTTTTTCTGGAGATATTTTTTTATTAAGTCCTGCAAGAACTTTTCCCGGACCAATTTCGACAAAAGTATCAACGCCTTCTTCAACCATTTTTTGAATAGTTTGAGTCCAATACACAGATGATGAAATCTGTTTTGGCATTTTTTCTCTGAAATCTTCTGCTGCAGTTGTCATCTTAGCATCTACATTAGTTATTACAGGAAGTTTTGCCTCATTTAATTCTAAATCAGAAACAAACCCTGCAAATTCTTTTCCAGCATTTTCCATAAATTTAGAATGAAAAGCTCCGGAAACTGCAAGCGGAACAACTCTTCTAACGCCATTTGCTAATAGATAGTCACTTGTTGCTTTTACAGCATCATCTGCACCTGTAATTACAACTTGTGCTGGGGAATTATAGTTAGCAACATCAACGTATCCAACTTTAGAGCCTTCTTCCAAACCAGCTTTTAATTGTTCATCAGTAGCATTCAGAACAGCGGCCATAGAGCCACCTTTTGTAGTACCCATTAAATCAGCTCTTTTTTGAATAGCCTTTAGAGTTGTTTCCAAATTCATAACACCTGCTGTATACATTGCACAATATTCACCTAAGCTATGACCGGCTACAAAGTCTGGTGTAATATTAAGTTCTGACTTAAATGCTTCAAGCGCTGCGATAGAAGTTGTTACAATTGCAGGCTGGGTATTAATTGTCTGCTTTAAGTCTTCTTCAGGACCTTCAAAACAAATTGTTGAAATGTTTTTACTTATAACTTTATCAGCAGAATCATAAACCATTTTTGCTGCATCAAAACTTTCATATAAATCTTTTCCCATTCCCACAGACTGAGAACCTTGTCCCGGAAATAGAAATGCTATTTTTTTTACCATATTAAATACTCCTTATTATAACTATCTGCCTATTATTTTAGCAGATACCTTCTCTTAATCTAACAATAGCGCCACCCCAAGTCATACCCGCGCCAAATCCGCAAAGTACAGCAGTCGTTCCTAATTTTACATTTCCTTTTTCTACACTTTCAGCCAATGCCAAAGGTATTGAAGCTGCTGAAGTATTTCCATAGTACTTAATATTAGTTACAACCTTATCATCAGAATATCCGAGTCTTTCTTGAACAGCTTGGATTATTCTAATATTTGCTTGGTGCGGAATAAGGTAATCAATATCTTCTGCTTTCATTCCCGCATTCGTAATAAGATTTTCAACATAATGAGGGAGTATCTTCGCAACAAAAGCATAAACCCCTTTACCATTCATTCTTATACCTTGAGGTTTAGGCTCATATTGCTCAACAAGCGGACAATTCTTTCCATCAAAAGATAGCTCAATTAAATCACCTATACTACCATCAGATTTAATATCAATCGCAATAACATCGTCAACCCCATCTTCAGAAGCCGTAACAACCATTGCACCCGCACCATCGCCAAACAGTATAGAAGTTGACCTATCCTCCCAATTTACCAATCTTGAATTATTATCTGTTGCAACAAGAAGAATATTTTTGTACATACCGGAAGCTATATAAGCTTTTGCGATGCTTAAAGCATAAATCAAACCTGTGCAAGCAGCCGTTATATCAAACGCAGGGACTTGAGTTGATATACCTAAACGAGCCTGAATATGGCAAGCAATTGCAGGATACAAATCCGGTGGTGCTGAAGACGCTGCAATAATTAAATCAATATCTTCTGGCAACATTTTTGCTTTTTCTAAAGCATTTTTTGCTGCCACAAATCCTAAATCTACTGCATTTTCTTCACCAGATACTACACGTCTTTCCTTGATACCCGTTCTTGTATAAATCCATTCATCAGACGTATCATATAATTTTGTTAAATCATCATTAGTTATAACAGCATCAGGAACGCTATACCCAACTCCGGCGATCCTTAAAGGAATTAAATTATTTCCCATTGATTAAATACTCCTCTTACCTTGTTAGAAATAAAGTTAATCCGGCAATACACACATGCCGGAAACAAATTTAAACCCCGATAGATTCGGCTATTTTGCTGTTTACTCCAGTCTCAACAGCACCCTTTGCAACCCTTACAGCATTTTTTATTGCATAGGCCTTACTTCTACCGTGAGAAATTACCGTTATGCCTTTTACGCCGAGGAGCAAACATCCGCCAAACTCTTCGTAATTAATTTTTTCATAAATTCTTTTCATAAACGGTTTTGCTAATAAACCAATTATCATTCCTAAGAAATCTGATTTAAATTCACTCTTTATCATCTTGAATAATAAAGAAGATGTTCCTTCTGTAACTTTCAGTACTACATTACCTACAAAACCGTCGCATACTACTACGTCACAAACATTAAGGAATAATTCACGTCCCTCAACATTGCCCATAAAATTAAATCTTTCCTTCTCTTCTTCAAGAAGATTGTAAGTACTTTGAGCAAGTTCATTTCCTTTGCCGGCTTCTTCACCGATATTTAAAACACCAACTCTTGGATTTTCAACCCCAAGAACGTTTTTAGAAAATGTCATACCCATTATAGCAAACTGCTTCAACATTTGCGGAGTACAGTTACTGTTAGCACCTCCATCTATTATGACAATAGGTTTTTTCATAGTAGGAAGTGTAACCGCGATTGCAGGCCTATCAATTCCAGGAATTCTTCCCAAACCAAATAAGCTTGAAGCCATTGCTGCACCGGTAGAACCTGCTGCAACAAGCGCATCTGAACTGCCTGTTGCAACCGAGTTTACCGTCAATACTATTGAGGAATTTTTCTTCTTTCGAATAGCTTGTCCAGGAGCTTCACCCATTTCTATTATTTCTGACGCGTGAGTTATTTTGATATCGAGTGATTTTACATCAACTCTTACTCTCCTTTTTCTTCCGGCCTTACCACAATCGGATAAAAATCCTTCCTGTTGTATTATTTCAAGACAGTGTTCTATTCTATCTTGTTTACCGACTAACTCTAACGCTACACCGTATTCTGCTGCTGCCCATACTGCACCCGCAACTATCTCAAACGGTGCGTGATCGCCCCCCATTGCATCTATAGCTATTCTTGTCATTCTCATCCTCTATATTCTTAACTTTTAATCATAGACTAAGCTTCAGAATTTTCTGATTTTTCTTCCTTAGCTTCTTCTACTGATTCTTCAGCCTTTTCTTCAACAACTTCTTCTGCTTTTACTTCTTGTGGTTCTTCAGATTTCTTTGTTGATTTCTTAGCTTTTTTTTCTTCTTTTACTTCTTCTGCTTTTGATTCTTCTACGTAACCTTCAGCTTTTTTTGAAACAACTTTGCCTTTATATGTTCCGCAAGCTGTACAAACTGTGTGAGTTAAAACCTTAGCGCCGCAGTTTGGACAAGTTGTTAATTCAGGCTTTGTTGCCTTCCAATTTGATCTTCTTTTTCCTTGAGCACTGTGCCCTGTTCTTTTCTTTGGTACTGCCATTTTTCCTATACCTTTCTATTCTTGAGTACTACTTATATATTCGGTTATTTGTTTTCTATCTTGATGTTTTTGAAAACATCCATCCTTTCATCATGAACTTCCATATCTTCATCAGACACAAATAGTCCTTCATTACAATTATTTATACCACAAACTTTTTTATTTGGTAAGTTTAATATTACAGATTGATACAATAAGTCATAAATATCTATTTCTTTTTCGCCGTTCAAATCCGTAATGAACTGTCCTGACTTGAGTTCCACCTCTTGTGAATATTCTTCATATAATGAATGTTTGGCGTAAGTTTCTTCTATATCAAAATCTAAATCATAATTAAATTTGTTCAGACATCTGTCACATTCCAATTTTATTACACCGGTCACGTGACCTTGAACTTCTATAAAATCTCCCAACGATTTTATATCCAAATCCGCACTAACCTCACACCCCTCAAGCTCTTTTATTTTGCATTCATAATCATAATGTATGCGCTTGTCGGGAGTGCGTTCTATTTCCTCTATCGATATTATTGTTGAATGAACATTTGTTTCTTCTTCTTTGTTATGCATAAGGTTCTTCCTGCAATACTAAGCCTGCAATTTGCGTAGATACAAAACAAAGTCTTTTTATTGGTCCTATAGGCTCTTTCTCTACCAAAACAGGAGTAGGACTCTTCATCAATTGTTTTAACTCTGCATATACCGCTTGCGGATTATCAAAATACATCACAATCGGAGTTGCTGAACCTTTCAGAAACAATATTACAGCCTGCCTTGTTTTTTGCGGTGTATTAAACTGCTGAACCATAATTTTCTCCTTTATTTTTATTTTCTACTTTTATGGTCTATATTCTTAACACATATTTACCCCTTGTATTATAATATAAAAAACAGAATAGGTGAAGAATGATAAATAATATTGATGAAATTAATGAAATTCTCCAAAGTGGCGGAGTTATCGCTTATGTTACAGATACTGTTTGGGGACTAGGCTGTTTACCGAATAACGAAAAAGCCATAAAAAAAATATACAATATTAAACACAGAGACGGGAAAAAGCCACTTATATTAATGAGTGATGAATTCTATAATTTACTCGATTATCTTAAACAACCAATCGAAAAAGAAGCTCAAAAATTAATCAAAAAATATTTTCCAGGAGCTTTGACACTTGTTCTCGAAAAATCCGAAAAAACTCCTGATTATATAACATCAGGCTTAACAACAGTCGGGGTTAGAATTCCAGATAACAAAGTTTTTGCGGAAATTTGCAGAAACATTGATGGAAGAGTTCTTGCAACAACAAGCGCAAACCTCTCAGGCGAAAAACCGGCTTTAACTTTTGATGAAACTATTAAATATATCGGAGATAAAGTAGATTTAGTAATCCCTGACTACGGCTTCACAGCAAAAGGAAAAGCTTCCACAGTTGCAGGATTTAAGGACGGGAAACCGGTAATTTTCAGACAAGGTGAAATTACTCTATACTAAGCATTTCTTTCTATTTTTGTTGTTGCGAAATTCAAGTTATTCTTTGAATAACTGTTGATAGCTTTGCCAAAATTATGAATTATAAGCCCTGCTTCGTTCGTCTCAATATTTTCAGGTTTTATTACAGCCTGTGTTGAAGGCTGCGATACAGCGTGAGCTTCACAGTATTGCATATATTCATTATAATCAAAATTTTGTTCTTCAGTTTTAGTCTGTTCTGTTTGCTCGGCAACCTGACGACTTATCATTGAATCGCCCATACTCTGAACATTTTGAGCCTGCTGGGTAGTACTTACACTATTTTCTTCCAAGTATTTTTGGTACTCGTCCATTGTAACGACACCGTCGCCATCATAGTCCATCTCTTCAATATAACGAGCTTCACCTTCTTTTGCATATACTTCCGGCTTACTATTTTGAGCTTGATTCCCATTGGAACTTAATGATGAAGTCAAATCCTGCATTAATTGTAAATTGAGAGAAAGTCCGCTTGCCATAAAATATAAACCTTTCTTTATACTTTTTCTTATATATAAAGATTATATCACACTTTAGACTTTTCTCAATAGCTAAAAAGAACTATTTTCAATGTTAATCATCCTTTGAAGCCTTTGTTATCTTCAAAGTTTTTCCCTCTATTTCAAAATCTATTTTGTCTGTTACAGGATTTATTTTTAATACCTCTAACAATGCTTTTGGTATTATAAATCCCCAACTGTTTCCTACTTGTATAAGTTTTTTCATAGAACCCTATAATACTGTTATAACATTATTATAATAAATACAATTGACTTCTTGTTATAACCATGTTATAACTTTGTAAAAACAGGAGGCCGCTATGGACTTAGAAGATTTTACTGTAGACATCTCATATCCGATTGAAAGTTTAGAATTTGTTAACAAAATGTTTGTTAATGAACTCTTTGATACTTATTGGGACTTAAGTAAAGACGATTTGAAAAGTCTTTTCAATTTTCTCCATGTTTACAGTTATATTGTTGAATTGTTAATTAAAGACATGAAGGGAATTAACGATAAATATAAACTGAAGGTTGAGGAATTTTTTGCCAATTAAATGTTTAGCCTAAATGGAGTGTAATTTTTCCTCGCTCAAATGGGAGCTAATTGGCGACGACAAGGACTCTGCCGAACAAAAGTTGACTAAATGTCAAGTTTTGTGAGAGGGGAGAACCCCCAGCGGGATACCGATGCGGGTTCAATTCCCAAAACAAAAAAGCCCCATAAAAA
>CALUVP010000110.1 GCA_944324215.1 Candidatus Gastranaerophilales bacterium
AAATGTCGATGGCGGGACTTGAACCCGCAAGGATCTCTCCACACGCCCCTCAAACGTGCGCGTATACCGATTCCGCCACATCGACATATTCATCATTAAATTTTCAATTCTCTCAGTGGCGGACTCGGTATCTGTCTTTATACGGCTCACTTGACTTCGTCACGACTCGCCTGCCATCCACTCTAAACGATTCTTAATCGTTTCTCGCGGAGTCCTTGCCACTTCGACAACATCTACTAAAATTTCAATGTATCCTCTCCTCAAATATTAACATAAAAAATAAATTGTTACAAACTTTATATTTTTATTGACATTGAACTTTATCTGTCACAAAATGAATCTTGGAAAGAAGGTAAGTTTATGAGTATTTCAGCTATTACTTTTGGAGAAAATTGCACTCCTCGTAAAAATATGTTTATTAAGTATGCTAATAGTTTTATGTCTATGACAAATGGTAATGGAGAAGCTATTGAGAAAGCTCAAAAAGTTAACCCGGTTAATGATAAAAAGCTTGATAAATCTATGGGGCTTGAAACTCTTACCATTTTCCCTAAACAGGTTGTTGACGGTAAGACTATTATTACTGCGTAAGAAGGACTTTTGGAGAAGTTTATGATATTAAAGATTTTCAGAATGCCACATAATAGATTTGTACCTGAATACAAAACAAAAGGTGCGGCAGGTATGGATTTGTGTGCTGCAATTGATGAAGAAATTACTCTTCAACCGCTTGAAAGAAAGCTTATACCAACAGGGCTTAAGATTGAACTTGAGCACGGATATGAAGCTCAAATCAGACCGCGTTCTGGACTTTCCATTAAACATGGTATCAGCCTCATCAATTGTATTGGCACAATTGATGAAGATTATAGGGGAGAAGTTTGCATCCCTGTTGTTAACCTCTCTAATGAGCCTTACACTATAAAACCTGACGAACGTATTGCTCAGATGGTTATTGCCAGATATGAGCAGGCAAAAATTGAAGTTGTTACAGAGCTTTCTGAAACCGAACGAGGAGCCGGCGGATTTGGTTCTACCGGTAAGTAGTATATATTCTTTTTATAAGTTTTGTTTCAATTCTTCACTACATTAACCTCTACCACTTGACGCTTATCGAAAAAAAGTATAGAATGAGTGCATGACGCTAATCACGTCTGGGTTATTAAATATTTAGGAGATCAAGTCATGTACCAAGATGAAACGCTTATTTGTGAAGACTGCGGTTGTGAATTTGTTTTTACTGCCGGAGAACAGGAATTTTATGCAGAAAAAGGGTTAACAAATAAGCCAAAAAGATGTGCTAACTGCAGAAAGCTAAAAAAACAAATGCACAGAGGTAAAAAGAAAATGCACGATGCAGTTTGTGCTAAATGCGGAAAGCAAACACAAGTTCCGTTTAATCCTACTCAAGGCAGGGATGTACTTTGCAAAGAGTGTTTCGACGCTGAAAAAGCTGCAAATGCCGCTTCTAGCGAAAATACAGAAGTTGCGGCTTCTTAGTAATAAATATTTTATAAAAAGAAAGGACGGCGTGAAGTTATTTCAGCCGTTCTTTTTTTAATTTTTGTATCCTTTTGTCTGATTCTATTACTTTTTGTTTTAACTCTTCGTCACTTTCTACTTCTTTTATGAGATTGTCTATCATTTTTACAACATCTTCCGTTGTATCTCTATATATAAACATATCTACGCCGGCTCTTATAGCCATTTTACAAGCTTCCAAACTCCCGTATGCTTGTACACCTTTCATTACCATATCATCTGTAATTACAACGCCTTCATATTTTAGAACATTTCTTAAATATCCTATAACATTTTTGCTTAAAGAAGACGGAGTTGAAACACTGTCAAAACATGTGCAATATAAATGTGCAACCATTATCATTTCCATATCTATATTATCTTTAAATGGTTTTATATGAAATTTTTCCATTTCATTTAACGGTAAATCTATTATTGGTAATGTTAAGTGGCTGTCACTTGAAGCATCTCCATGCCCAGGAAAATGTTTTATACACGGTATTATTCCATTTTTCCGATATTCTTCACTAACTATTTTCACACATCTTGATACAACTTCCGGATTATCAGAAAAAGAACGTTCGCCGATTATTGGATTTTTAGGGTTTGTATTAACATCTGCACAAGGAGCAAAATTTAAATTTAGCCCATAGCTTTCTAACTCTTTTGCTATTTTTTTCGTTTGGTTTAAGAGAAATTTTTCACCTTTTTCATAAGCATACCTTGGAGATAGATACCTTGCATGAATTTTTTCTGTTCTTTCGACTCGTCCACCTTCTTGATCGATTGATAAAAATAATTTATTATTTGAAATACTTTTTATTTTCGAAACTAAACTTGTAAACTGTTCTTTAGAATCAATATCGCGAGTGAAAAATATCATTCCGCCGAGACCTTTTGAAAGAGTTCTTTCAAAGATTTTTCTATTTTCTATTCCACCTGTTCCCAAAATAAATTTTTGATATACAATTTTTTCCATAAAACAATCATACATTTAAGTGATAATAAAAATCAACTTTTTATGTAGTATAATGAAAATAAGATTACGGAGTATTAAAAGGGGTAGACATGAAAAGGATTATATTATCTATATTAGTTGGTTTTTTATTACTTTCAGCAATTTCACTTGACGTATCTGCTGCAAAAAAATCTTCAAAGTTATCAAAGGAAGCTATAACAGAAATGTCTGATACTATCGATAAGTTAACTGAAAAAATATACGGAAGAGCTCTGCTTTCTCCGCAAGATAATGAAACTTTAATTGGAATCAAAATTAAGCTTGATAATCAAATGTTAATGTCATCATCTACAGAATTGGCTCCTCTTTATTATAAAGCAGGAAATGTTTACAAGCTTAGAGACATGAAACCAGAGGCAATTGAATGCTATCAAACAATTTTAGAAAATTTTTCGGATACAGCACTTGCTCCTAAAGCTCGAGCTGCACTTGAAGCTTTGGGGGTAACAGTAACAGAGCCTGCTGTTAGTGAAGACTCTGAAGAGGATGAAGAAATTTAACAGTAAAAAAGGAGGTTTTAAAACCTCCTTTTTTATTTATTTCTTTTTACATTTACTTAGTTGTTTGAATAAATAAACTAATCAAATCATTCAAAGCTGAGTACTGTTTTTGATAGCTCTGAGATTGTTTTTCTAAAGCCAAAATTTGCTTTTTATATTCTTGAATAGAAGCTTGGCATTCTCTTGCAGACACTTTCAAATTCTCTTGAACTTGTTGAGCATCCTGCAATACACTTTTCATAGAAATTCCAAGCGCTTCCATTGTTTGTTTAATAATCTGAGCGCCTGTATGTCTTGAAACACCGCTTGGTAATTGCGAAATAAGCTTTTTCAGCACCGCAATATTGGCTGGCATTTCAAAGGTTTCACTCATTGTTTCTGATACAGTTGCATGAACTGGTTTAGACTCTTCAAAAAACGAATCTTTTTCTTCGACTACATCGTCAAAAAAACTTGTCTTTTTTGAATTATTTACAGGTTCTGCAAAAATATCATCTGATGGCGATGAGAATATATCATCACTAATAGGATTACTTACAGGAGCTGAATCAAAACTTACATCCTGATTATCTTGTATATCCATACTCTCAGCTTGTTTTTTCAAAGCTTCAACTATTTTTTTTCCAACACTTTCGTTATTAGGCATTTCTTATACTCCCTCATAGGTTCACTCTAGCTATTATATTTTAAACATGCTAAAAATCCAATAAAATGTAATGTTTTGTTAAAAATAAAAGAGACTTTTTTGGGTCTCTTTTATTTTTTTTGTTAATTTTCTACATATTCTCTTAATCGTTTACTTCTATTTGGGTGACGTAATTTTCTTAAAGCCTTTGCCTCTATTTGTCTAATACGTTCTCTTGTTACACCAAACAACTGTCCTACTTCTTCTAAAGTTCTTTGACGTCCGTCATCCATTCCAAAACGAAGTCTTAGAACATCCCTTTCTCTTGGAGATAATGTACACAGAACTTCTGCCAAATCTTCTCTTAAAAGTTCTGAAGCTACTGTCTTAATCGGAGCATCTGCCTCTTTATCTTCAATAAAATCTCCCAATCTTGAATCTTCTTCTTTTCCGATTGGAGTTTCCAATGACAAAGGTTCTTGAGCTATTTTAACAATTTCTCTTAACTTAGAAATTGAAACGCCCATTTCTGAGGCCAATTCTTCTTCGGTTGGTTTTCTTGAAAGTTCTTGTGCCAAGCGTCTTGTAACTTTTTTTAATTTATTTATAGTTTCAACCATGTGAACAGGAATACGTATTGTTCTTGCCTGATCAGCAATTGCTCTTGTGATAGCTTGTCTTATCCACCAAGTTGCATAGGTTGAAAATTTAAAACCTCTCTCGTGATCAAACTTTTCTGCGGCTCGTATCAAACCTAAGTTTCCTTCCTGTATAAGATCCAAGAAAAGCATACCACGACCTACATATTTTTTGGCTATACTTACAACAAGTCTTAAATTTGCTTGAACTAACTTACGCTTTGCAATAGCTCCTGGAGTTCCACCCTGAAGAATTTTCCTTGCTAATTCTATTTCTTCACTTGTTGATAAAAGTTTTATTCTACCGATTTCACGTAAATATAACCTTACAGGATCCTCTAATGCTACACCTTTTGGAACATCTGTATCTAATTCAGAATCCCTAGAAGAGTCTGATGTATCCATCAGGTAAAAATCATCATTTTTCATTTCACCCAGTTTTGATGAAGTGATAATATCTTCTATATTGTCTGTCCCTAAATCCGTTTCTATATAATCTACTGTATCTTCATCTTCCTTTTCTGTATCAAAATCCAATAAATCAATATTATCATCTTCTATACTTACTACTGATGAATGCGAAATTCTTTTTTGGGTCATTTACTTATCTCCAGTCCTTAATTTTATTTTATCTCTAAGCTGCATTTGTAACTTCAAAGCTTCTATGTCATCATCATTGACTCGCTTATATTGTTGGCGAATTTTTTCGGCTTCTTTTTCTTGATAACATCTTTTCAATCTTACAACATTTTCCCTTACTGCACTTTCAAATTCACTCGGGTCAAGCCCGTTAAACGATTCTGAGAGTTCTACTATATCGGTTAATATTTGAGTCAAATTATCATCCTCAATAAATTCCGTATACATATCTTTTACCAATTCTTTAACATTATTTATTGTACACGACAATTTGTCAATTGTATTTTTTACAATTATTAACGTTTCATCTTGAATGATATTTTCGGGTAATAATTCTTTTAGTTTTTGATAACTTAGAACACTGCCACTTGCTAAAAAAACACTCAATAAATTTTTTTGCGCTTTTATTTCAAATTGTGAAGAATTTGTTACATCTTTTTTATTATATTGTCTTTTTTCACTCAATTGATAAACCATTTCATGCCGGGAAAGTTCTTTTAGCATTGCGTTTTCATCAACATTTAGGATTGATGCGACCATTTTTACATATTCTGATTGAATTATTTTATTATTTACATCTTTTAGAATTTCTATTACTTGCTCTACAAGCATTGCTTTTTCTTGTGGAGTTTTGGCATTATTTTTTTCTTTCAAAATATTATTCAACAAAAAATCAATCAATAAAGGAGCATTTTTAATATATTCCTTAAAAACATCTCCACCCATTGTCCTTATAAATTCATCAGGATCTTTTCCTTGAGGAGGTGATACTACCCTAATTTCACATGCATACTTGTTATCAGAAACTGATGATATATGGCTTTCATCAAACTGTTTTATTCCGCCTAGTGTAGATAAAGTCTCTTTTATAACAGCACTTCCCTTTTTTGTTGCATTGACTCCTGCGATATCTGTATCAAAAGACAAAAATATGCGTCTTGATTTTGTATATCTGGACAACAACTTTACATGTTCCGGAGTCAAAGCCGTTCCGCAAGATGCCACAGCATTTTCTACACCTTGAGCCTGAGCCGATATTACATCAAAATAACCTTCCATTATCAAAACGCCATCTTGTTCTTTTATTGCATTTTGTGCCGTATATAAACCAAAAAGAATTTTACTTTTGTTATATATAAGTGAATCCGAAGAGTTTAAATACTTTGGATTTTGTCCCTCATCTACTGCTCTTGCACCAAACGCTACGTAATCTCCGTTTTCATTTTGGATAGGAATTATTATTCTATTTCTAAACCTATCTATCCAACCACCTTGATTTGATTTTAGAATAAGTCCAGATTTTTCTAAAACTTCATCACTAAATTCTTTTTTCAATTCTTTATATAGAACATCATATTTATTTGGAGCCCAACCCAGTGTAAATTTATCTATTATCCTATCATCTACATCTCTTTTTCTTAGGGCTGTCATTGCTTTATTAGAATCTTCTGCACTTCTCAATTGTATATGATAAAATTTTGCAGCTTTCGAACATGCTTTTATCATTTCTTTTTTTAAATTTTTTGTATCCGAAGATGATTGATATTTAGAAGGCAGCTCTATTCCATATTTTTCAGCAAGTTCTAATATTACATCTTTATATTCCCTATTTTGAATTCTTACAAGAAAGCTTAAAGCATCCCCGCCTGCACCACAGGAAAAGCACTTAAAAATTCCCCGAGAAGGACTAACTGACATTGAAGGCTTTTTATCATTATGAAAAGGACAAAGCCCCCAATAATTCGCTCCACTTTTCTTCAAAACAACATATTGCGATACTACATCTACTATATCCAACCTGTCTTTTATCAGAGAAATTACTTCTTCAAATGAATTTGCCATAACTACATTTTAGCACAATTAAATTTAAAAATTTCATAACTAATACTATTTTTGAATAAATTCTTCTAAACCGCACAAAATCCCTTTAGCAACATTCTCGGCAAAATTTTCTTGAGTATACAACAAAGAGTCAAGAGGATTTATCATATAAGCAGTTTCTATCAATACTCCAACATAACTTGCAGGTCTTATAACCGCAAAGCTAGCTGTTCTTACCCCATTACGTTTTGTACCTGCGTATTGTGGAATACTTTTTTCTAGAATAGTTGCAAGTTCCTTTGAATTCCTATTAAAATAATATACACTTGTTCCTCTATATTTAGATTTTTCATACGCGACATTACCAATCGAATTCATATGAATACTCAAAAAAATATCAACATCATTGTCTTTCGCAATTTGTATTCTATCTTTTAAAGATATTGTCCCGTCACATTCTCTTGTCATTACTACTTTTGCACCTTTTTCTCTTAGAATTTTTTGTAATTCTAAAGCTATTCTCAGATTTATATTTTTTTCCTCATCCCCAAGACACCCCATAGCACCTTTTTGAGTTCCACCATGACCGGCATCTACTATAATAGTACAGTCTTCAATGCTTTTAGGAACCTCACTTACTTTGAAAGTGTAAAGCCCATCTTTTAGAGTAACATTATAGAAATAATTTCTTGGCTTAAGTATGTTTAACGTATAAACGGAGTTTTCTGATAACTCAGGATTATAAACTCTGAATAATATTTCCTTTTCTCCATCCTCTACTGTATAAGGCAAATTCTTAGTAAAAGATATCGTTTGAATACTAGCATTTTTATACTTTTGACTCTCAGTGTTAATAAAACTTGCAGGGGTTTTATCTGCATTAACAAATTCTGTTATATCACTTTTCAAAATCCAAGCAAACTTATCTTTTGAAAGAAAAACCCTGTAATAATTTCCTTTTTCTCCATTAATTATAACTCTTGTATCCTTAAATAAATAAGAAATTATATTAAATCCGATGTCCTCAGGTGCAGACCTTAGCGGAACATTATCCTTGTTTACTAAAACTACATGTTCAACGACTTCCTTAAATTCAGGTTGAACTTTTGTAACTTCTTTTTTCTTGCATATATTATAAACTTTTGTGGAATAATTTGAGCGAATGAAAACTCTGTTATCACCTTCCCTTAATTTAACCGAATGCGCAAAAGCCCCGTTTGACGCAACAAAAACCTTTTCATTATTTATTGTTATACTCTCAGAACTTCTGGCTTTTCCAACAAAAAGTCCATAATCATACGTTGTTGTATAATTTTTTTCACTCGGATAAAAAATTTCGTACCCAAAAACTCTTATTCCGCTAAATAATAACAAAAACAATATAAATAAAACTCTTCTTGAAAAACGATAGTTGAACAAAATTTTTATCCTCTCAATTTCATTCTATATATTATACACAAAAAAGGATGCAATCAAAAAAATTGCACCCTTCTTTTACTTTTAAAATTTCAAACTAAACCAAAGCTTTTTTGATAGCAGCCTTAGCTCTCTTCAAAGAATTTTCTTTACCGATGATAGCTAATGTAGCAACCATATCAGCACCGCAAAGTCTACCTGTTACAGCTGCACGAATTGCCCACATTGTAAATTTAGGTTTATAGCCTTTTTCTTCTTTAAACCTTCCTCTGAATACTTCCAATTTTTCATGCAAATTCTCTTCAGTCCATTCCCAACCTTCTGCTTGTTCAACGAAAGTTTTCAAAACGTCCTGAGAAAGATCTGTATCCAATTCAGCCTTAGCTTTTTCATCGATTTCAACTTTATCACCGCCAAAGAAATATGAAACGGCGTCTGTAATGTCAGAAAGCAATGTTAAAGGTTCATAAGTAATATCAATCATTCTATTAAACTGCTCTTCTGTTAATTCACTCAAATCATATTTTGTTAAGTACTTTTTAAGCTTTTGTCTTAAAACATCTTTCGGAAGCATTTTAATATAATGGCTATTCATCCATTTCAATTTGTCATACTCGAAAATTGAATTAGATGAAGAAATTTCATTAATCCTAAAGTCCTGAGCAATCTCCTCAACAGTTTTAATTTCTTGACCATCAGAAGGAGCCCAGCCAAGAAGAGCAACAAAGTTAACTAAAGCTTCTGTTAAATAACCTTGTTCCACAAAGTCAGATACAGCAGTGGCACCGTGTCTTTTTGATAATTTACTTCTATCAGGAGCCAAAATCATTCCCAAATGACCAAATCTAGGAACCTCAAAACCTAAGGCTTCAAATATTAAAATTTGCTTATAAGTATTGGAAATATGATCCTCACCTCTAATAACATGAGATATTTTCATCAAAGCATCATCAATTACAACAGCATAATTGTATGTTGGAGTACCATTTGACTTCATAATAACAAAATCTCCAATAAGATTTGTATCCATACGAAGCTTTCCTTTTACTAAATCATCAAACTCTAATATAGATGTATCATGAAAAGCCTTTTGAGCTCTTGTCACATTAAATCTTATAGCAGGTTTTCTGCCTTCTGCTCTTAATATTGCTTTTTCTTCTTCGGTTAAATTCTCACATTTTTTAGAGTAAACGTAAGCTTGTTTATTTTTTGTAGCTTCCTCTTTTTCTGCTTCTAACTCTTCTGGAGTACAAAAGCATTCATAAGCAAAACCGTCATCAAGAAGTTTTTGGATATATTTAGGATAAATGTCAAATCTCTGAGATTGAGTATATGGACCATACTCACCACCAACATCAGGACCTTCATCCCAATTAAGACCTAAAGCCTTCAAACTATCAAAAATATTGTCAACATATTCCTGACTTGTTCTTTCTGCATCAGTATCTTCTATTCTCAATATAAATTTACCATTATTTTTCTTTGCAAATAAATAATTAAACAAAGCCGTTCTAGCCGTTCCTACGTGAAGATTACCACTTGGAGAAGGCGCTATTCTTACTCTTACATCTGACATAATTTAATCCTTCCTTTTTCCCACTATTATTACACAAAGAGAATTAGGGGTAAAGGGGGAAGCATAGTAAAAGGCAAGGATTAAATAAGGAATAAGGAGTGTGAAAAAATAAATTATACAAAAGTAGTGCCCAGATTGGCTAATTTAATTTAAAAAAAAAGTTTAATAATAAATGTGTACCCGAAAGGAGGGCATAAAATGCAAAAATTTATAAAAACTTCTGCTTACTTATTAGTTCTCGTAGGCGCACTTAACTGGGGGCTGGTTGGAATGTTCGACTTTAATTTGGTAGAATTTCTACTTGGAGATATGACAATTCTTGCCAGAATAACATATTCACTTGTCGGAGTAAGTGCCATTGTAACAGCATTTTCAATGCATCATTGTAACGTAGTAGAAAAAGAAAACCCTTGTGCGTATGGAAAATGCAATCTTTAAAACTTAATATTTACACATAAAAAAAGTTGAGTTATAGCTCAACTTTTTTTATGGCTAACCGCCACAAACTTTACAAGGAACACCGCCTCTTTTTATAGCGTCTTTCTTTTCTATTTTAATGCAGTTAACAGTACATCTGTTCGCCCACTGACACCCTGGCTTATGGTATTTGTAAGTCTTATTATTAAACACTACAGTTTCTGCATAAACCATTGCAGAAAACATAAAGAAAGTAATAAATAATAAAAGTATCTTTTTCATACCGATTATGATACTATAATTAGCTATTAATTAATATTAGCCAGTTGTCTGAAATCAAGATAATAAAAAAGCGAGAAACAAAAACTCATTGTTCCCTCTCCAACGGGGAGGGATAGGGTGGGGGGGTGAAATTTACTACAACAAAACAAAAACGAGAACCAAAAACTTATTCTTCCCTTTCCAACGGGGAGGAGAAGGGTGGGGGTGAATTTTACTACAACAAAATAAAACAAAACAAAAACGAGAAACAAAAACTCATTAATTCTAGTTTTAATTTAAATTAGATGTTGGCAGCGCGAGCGAGCTGAGGGTGAAGGTCTTTTGCGAAAAAGAAACTTTTTCTTTGAAGCAAAAACCGAATACCCGTTACACGCGAGCGAGCAAGACCAAATCAATATGA
>CALUVP010000111.1 GCA_944324215.1 Candidatus Gastranaerophilales bacterium
ATCCTGCTGCTTGTTCTCAACTACTTTATCGTTTTCAGCCATACTTCTCTCCAATTATACTTCATTGCAATTATAACCTTACAAAGCTTTCTTTAACACCATTATTTGATGTATTTGTAATCCCACAGATTATATTTAAGGTTATAACAATGCAATCTCATTATACCAGAATATTATTTTTTTTGCCAAAATTTCTAATATTAAGTCTTTACTTTAATATTTGTTGATTATGCTCAATGGCCTGTTGTATAATATTCTTATGGGGAAGTTTGATATTTTTAATAAATTTAGCAGTGCTGTCGTTGTTATAAATTCTGATAAAGAAGCTGTGTTTAGAAACAATGTTTTTAGGAGAGTTTTTCCTGATTTTAAAAACTTGGAAAAATTTTCTCATAAATTGAATTATAATGTTTGTGCTCTTGTAAGTAACGATGTAAAAGTCCATTCTCCAATAGAACAAGCTCTAAATTCTTATCAAGATTTTTCAGCTTTTGTTACTTATCAAACTTCCAATAACGAGCTTTTTTACTATGATATGAATTCAACTAAAAAAAATACATACCATATTATTGTGTTTACAGATGTAACAGCGAAAATTCAATTAGCAAATATTAACCTGCGCAATCAAAATTTGTCGAAGAAAATTTCTTTGCTTGAAAATGATAAAAAAAATTTATCGAAAATCAAGCTGCAAGCACAGTCACAGGCAATGAAACTTTTGCTTCTTAATAATATATCTAATATCATTCGAGAATCAATTAATACTTCTGTAATTTTGAATTCTGCTTTGAATGAAATTGCACAAATGTTCGGAGCTTTTAGAGCTTACTATGCAGGCGCTATAGTCGGTGTTGAAACATTCAAAATAACAGAATCTCTTGATAAAAATGATATTGGCAAAGAAATTAATTTTGAAAAAAATGCAAATGATTGCATAAAGAAAAATAAAGTTTCCTGTGTTACTTGTATGAAAGAATATAGAGAAGCAAAGCCATTTAGAGAAATTGTTCAAAGGGTTATCTTACCAATTTATCACTTGAATAAACTTTTAGGTGTAATTGTTCTTTCGACGAAACAAAAGAACAAATTCGATGATACTTTAGAAGTTTTAAATGGCGTATCTTCACAACTTGGGAATGCAATAATTCAAGCAGAATTGTATAAAAAAAATGAACAAATGGTAAAAGATTTAACAAAAACTTTGAAAGAATTAAAAGATACTCAATTAAAACTTATTAACTCTGAAAAAATGGCTTCTTTAGGACAATTGATTGCGGGGGTTGCGCACGAAATTAATACACCTGTAGCTTCCATAAAATCCAATAACGAAATAATGAAAAAAATGATAAAACTTATTAGAGAAGATGAAACGCAGGCACTCTTTAAAGAAATTAATGAAATAGATTCTGAAGCTATCAGTAGAATAAATCGTCTGGTCGTTTCTCTTAGAAAATTTGTAAGGCTTGATGAAGCTGAATTGCAGGAAGCAGATATAAATAAAGAAATTGATTTAACTCTTGATTTGATAAGACATGAAACAAAAAATAGAATAGAAATTGTAAAAAATTATTCTAATCTACCACCTATAAAATGCTATCCTAATATGTTAAATCAAGTTTTTATGAATATTTTGATGAATGCAGTTCATGCAATCAAAGATAAAGGAAAGATTACTATTGACACAAGTTATAAAAACGAAAATCTGTCAGTAAAAATCAAAGACACAGGATGTGGAATAAAAGAACCTGATAAAATCTTTTTTGCGGGATATACTACGAAAGGTGTAGGGGTTGGAACTGGCTTAGGGCTTGCAATTTCTCAAAAAATAATAGAAAAGCACAATGGAAAAATTTCTGTTAAAACAAAATTAAACGAAGGAAGCGAGTTTGATATTACTATCCCTAGTGGGTGGGGAATATAAAGATTTGTAAATCTAAAATTTCTTTGTGAATATTAGATTGTAGGATTATGTAAATTATAATAATAATTAAATTTTGTAAAAATATCTGGTAGACTAGTTATAAAAATGTGAAAATATGATATATTAATACTACCGAGATTAAGTGTAAATTTTACCCTAAATAAAAGGGAATGTAACAAAAAATTTACAAATGTATAGATAAAGGCAATTTAGAAAAAAGATAAAACTTTATATTACTGTGTAGAAGTTAAATAATATGTTTACATATTGGAGGTAACGTGTATGGCAATTACAGTAAACAGCAAAAAGAAGCAAGTAAAGAAAACTTTTCAGGAATTAATTAATGACTTAATGACGTCAAGTTCTGAAAAAGTTAGATATAATGCAGCCCGTGTTCTTGGTGAAATGGGTGATTCAAAGGCTGTTGAACCGTTAATAGAAGTTTTGAAAAACGATAAGAATGGTTCTGTTCGTTTATATGCCGCTCGTGCATTGGGCGAATTAGGTGATTCAAAAGCAACTGAACATTTGATTGAATCTTTAAGAGAAGATAGAAACGTAGATGTTAGAGTTCGTGCAGCACGTGCATTAGGACGTTTGGGTGGTAAGATTGTTGTAGAACCCCTTGTAGAAGCTCTTAATGATGAAAATTCTCAAGTTTGTATAACTGCAACTGATGCTTTGATAGAAATTGGTGATGTTGCGACAGATGCTTTAATGAAATCATTAGATCACGAAAAAGTTAATGTAAGATGTGATGCAACTCGTGCTCTTGGTGAAATTGGTAACAAAAAATGTGTAGATAAAATTATTAACATGTTATACGATGAATGGGTTAACGTTAGAATTTATGCTGTAACTTCCTTGGGTAAATTAAATGATAAAAAAGCTGTGCCGGCATTAATTGATGTTATGAAGAATCGTTCAGAAAATGATTTAGTAAGGGCTGGTGCAGCGGCTGCTTTGGGTGTTCTAAGAGATCAAAGAGCATTGCTTCCTTTAAGAGAATTGATTATGGAAGCAGAAGAGCTTGGTGAATTAGAAGATACAGCTTTAAAATCATTCAAGAAGATTATGGCTGCTAATTGGCAGGCTATTCCTGGTGCTACTCAACAGAAAAAGACTGCAACAACGACATTTTAGTAAGATGAAATAAGTAAAAATAGCTCCTGAATATATAGGGGCTATTTTTTATTGTTAATAAATGTAACAAAAAGGCAATTTTCTTTTTAATTTTTACTTATATTATAAGGGGGATTATTTATGGGATATCAAGTATTAATTAAAAAGTTTATGCAAAAGCCTGGTATAGGTTTAAATGTAAATTTTACGCGATTAGTTTCACAATCAAAAGATATGAAAATTGCATTGTTATCTGACAGTGTATCTAAAGAATTACAGAAAGCGGATTTGGGAACTACAGCTTTTCAGATTGGAGAGGAATTAAAAGATAAATTTCCGAAGGCAAAAGAGCAAGTTGATTTAATCTTTAAAAATTTACCAAGTGTAAGAGAGATTAGTAATAGACCTAAAGGTGCTGTTTCGATTATTACGAAGTTAGAAAGAGGCATAAAAGAGAATAAAATTAATTCTTATGAAACGGCCTATAATTGCATAGGTGATGGTATTGGTTCTCGAGTTATAACAAATTCATTAAATAAGCTATCTAGTAAAGAAATTAATTCTCTAGTTGATAATTTAGAAATAAATGGTCAATTTTTAACAAAACAGGAAAAGGTCTTATTAAAAAAATATATTTATAACCATCCAATGTCTGAGGATGATGCAAATAAAGCATTTCCTTTATTTGAAAAATTTGCTCAACCATTGATAGAGAAGCGATCAAAGGAGGCTGTTGATAATTTGTCACTCTCGATCGCGGCAAGCAGGATTAATAAAGGTGAATTGAGCCTCGAACAAATTAAGGAGCAGAAGTTATTATCAGATGATTTGTTAAAACGTTTGGAAACGGGAAATATTGAACCTCTAGAAGTATTGTTAATCAATAATTATAGGGGTGGTCATGGATTACCGGAATTCAGCAGCAGACAAATTCAAAGTTTAAGAAAAATTTGTGGCGGAGGTGTTGTTGTAAATTCTCGTCCTGATCTTGCCAGTTATAGTAAGTTTCCAAATTATAAATACTCAAAAGAAGAAGCAAAAGAGTTTGCAATAAAATCTTCAGGTTATAGAACTGCTCAAATGAATGTTATACATTCAAATGGTGCAAGGGGTGAAATTCAGTTTAGGGGTGCATATACAAATTGTTTTGGTGAATATGAACATATTGCTTATGATTTGAGGCAGGGAAAAAATACTTTGGGACCATTATTTGATGATTATAAGCGTGAGATTTCTAAATTGTCGGAAAAAGATTATGAAAAATATAATAAATATTTAGAAGAATGTTATAATTATTATAATCGATTGGAGTTAGGTTTACCTGCTTCAAAACCAAAATTACCAAAGGGTTTTAATAAAATTCTTTCAGAGGAAAATATGAAAAGACTTCACGACGAGAATGAACAAAGACTTGCAGAACTTAAAGCCGGTTTCACACCTCATTTTGAAGAAGTTGCATAAGGAAAGTAATCTATGATAAAATATGATGTTAAAAAGATTAATAACAAAAATGTAAGGATGATACCTAAAAAAATGGAAAAAAAGTTTCCTGAAGAGCTAAATATTGTTATATCAAAAATGAAAGAACGCATTTCAAGAGAAATTCCAGACAAAGGTTTCTTTAGAAATTTCGCTGAAGATTTTGAAAATAAAGATAAAAACATTTTTGCAAGAGCGGTTTCTTTGAATATAGAAAAAGACGAAAATATCGAAGGCAATGCCTTGTTATTAGTGTCAGCTCTTCATCCGTCAATGAATATAGATGCTTCAACAATGCTTTTTTGTGGAAGCAGAGATGAAATTTTGAAATTTATGAACGGTGAGAAATTTTCAGAAAAAGTTATGGATGAGATAAGTAAATTGTCAAACTCTTTAAAACAGGTATAGTGATAGGGGTGAAATTTTTTCATAATTTCACCCCTATTTTTTTACATTTTTATTAAAATCTTTATGCTTTCTTTAGATTTGTTAGCTTCAAAAGCTTGAATTGCCTCATCAATTGAATATATTCCGCTGATAAAAGGTCTAAAATCTATTCTTTTATTTTTAAGAAGTCTTAGTGCTGGTGGAAATTGTCCGCAGCGAGAGCCTAAAACCGTTATTTCATCAATTACTATTGGAGCGAGATTTAGTTCTTTGCCTGTTGCAACTGTACTTTTGAGTACTAATGTCCCGCGAGGTTTTGTAAGTGCTATAGATGTTTCAAAACCCGAGGCAGTACCGGTTGCTTCTACCACCACATCATAGATTTTTTCTGGGGTAAATGAATTTAGTAATTGAGTTTTTACACCTTGGGCAGCAGCAATATCCAGTTTGTTTTGATGTTTGCCAACAAGAAGAACATCCAGATTTTGTGCGTTTAGAGTTAGAGCTGTTGTAAGCCCCAATTTTCCGTCACCTAAAACAACAACTTTTTGCATAGGTTCTATATGAAGTTGTTCTGTAATTTCGCAAGCTGCAGCGAGTGGTTCTACAAAAACTGCCTGTTCGTCAGTAACGTTATCTGGAACTTCAAAGAGAACATTTGTTGGCATTGTCATATATTCAGCAAAACATCCGTCTTTTTTCCATATACCCAGAGTGTGTCTGTTAGGACAATGGCGGTAATTCTTTTTTGCACACCATTCACAATTTGGATCATTACAGCCATAACTGATTTCTGCTACAACTCTTTTACCTACAAGAGATCTATCTTCTCCGTTAACTTCCTCTACAATACCTACAAATTCGTGTCCGAGAATTCCTTTGTAACCCATATAACCTTTAGTGATTTCATAATCTGTGTTACAAATACCTGCAAGAGATACTTTGATTAAAGCTTCACCTTCTTGCGGAATTGGTTTTGGGTAATTTTTATCAAGTTTTAATTCGTTATCAAAAACAATTGCTTTCATTTTTTCTCTCCTTCTATAAATAAAAATATCATAAATACTGTATCTTAGGTTAAGATGTAAAAAAGTCTTTACAATCATAAGGTGAAATTTTTAAATATTGTAAGATAAATTTGTACTTGATTTCAAAACAACGCAGAAATGCCGCGTAGGAGAAATCTTTAAAGAGTATAAGGTATTTTATTCCCAATATAAGATTGTTTGAGGAGGTTAGTTGTGCGTCATTGCTGTCAATTTAACCCTGATGATATTTATTATCTCAGGGACAATGATTGTTTTTCGTCAAGAAAATTATCTGTAGGTTTTTGCCCTATTTGTTCAAAGCCTGTTGCAGAATTAATAGAATGGCGATTTGACGGGGTTATGAATAAGCTCTCTGTATCGGGAATTCGGGCGAATGATTTAATGCTGAGCCATAAGGACGAAATAGTTTATTCTATGAGGCAATGCAATTACTCTAAGTTTAAATCCAAACCCTTTGGATGGGTATATGGAGTTAATAAGCTTGTAAAAAGCAGGAATAAAGAAATTATAAAACAATATGCCTGTGATTTTTATGGAAATAAAGAATTAGTAAAAAGTTTATAAATATTTTCTGACCGGAGAGTTTCGTTTCACCTTTCTCTCTCGTTACACACTCCTTGTGTCTGAATATATTACCCCTCTTATCTCCGGTCTTTTTTTATTTTAATAAGAGGTTTTATGTCTAAGAAGTTAAAAAATAAAAAGCAGACAATAAATGATAAACATATTGAATTGTATGACAAAGCTCTTTCTGTTTTGGAATTTTTATTGAATGAATTTGAGCACGATATAAAATATGCAGAGTTTGAATTTTTAGATATTCCCAAAAATACAATCGGAACTATAGATTTTATAATTTCTGCGATAGGTAAAGTCCAGAAGGGACAAAGACTTGCTCTAGGTTTAGACAATGATTTACCTGTGAATGAAGAGCCTGAAATTAATATAGTGGAAGGACTTTCTAAGGAGAAAATATGATAAGGGTTTTGATTCCGAAGGATTTGGAGTTTAAAGTTTTTGAAGCTGAATGCAAAAAATTGTATGAAAATTCTAAAAAAAAGATATGTGATAGTAATAGTTTTGAATTTATTAAGGACAATACTTTTTTCTATATGTTTCTTGACAGTGAGGACAAACTAATAGGAGGAATTTATTATTTTGTAGATGAAGATAATAAACTTTTTTTGAATGGTTTTGCAAGGAGAGGGACTCATTTATTAAATTTAGAGTGCCTAAGACTTTCTACAACCTGGTTTAATTCTGATATTTATGCAGAGGCTCAGAATCGGGCTTCTGCATTGTGTCTTATAAGATGTGGGTTTAAACGGGATAATGGAAAAATATTTGTTTTAAAGCAAACTTAGTAAGAAAAATTTATACATATAATTAGCACAAAAAAGGGGCAATGCTCCGGAAAGGAAAAACATGACTTTTGAATACATTATTGAACAAGATAACTCAGTAAAAAAACTTAGTTCTGAAGAAGAAGGCAGATTGGTTAATAAAATTACATCTGATTTTGTGGATTTGAATTCTCAAAGGAGCTCAAATCTTGAAATGGCATCAAATCTTGCTAATGAAATATTTTTTAAGAACGATTTCAAATCTATTTCTGATAAAAACCAAAAATGGAAGGCAAAAGTTAAGATGTGTAAGACATTTATGTTTTACCAGACCTTGAAAGCTTATATATGGAGAAATACTTATGCAAATGTTAATTCTATGTTCGACGTATCTGGAGAAAATCACGACTCAAACAACGCTTCAAACAAACAAAAAGCGATGTTGGTGGACATCCTTGAAAAAATGGATTACCAGCAAACCTGTGACCAGATTATCGATAACGCTCTACTTTATGGAGAATTAATTTCCTATACCGCTTGGAAAAAGAATTATGAGGAGTATCGCCGTCCGATAGACTTTTTTAAGAACCTTTTTGCCCTTGATGTAAATAAATTACCGCTTATTATGGAAGCAATTTCTCAGGGTAAAAATTATTGGACTGATACAAGAAAAGTCTACGATAATCCTTACATTTATCCGGTAAACCCTGCGGATTTGGTTTTTGATTCTTCACAAAAAGATAACTGGGATTCTTGTCCTAAAATTTATCGTGTTTACAAGACCCCTGCAGAGATTTTAAGTAACAAATATTATACGTTCTCTAAAGAACAGAGAGAAGAAATCTCTAAAATGGTAAATGATAATAATTCAAGATATACAAATTCAAAACACGATGTTGTAAAAGGTTCTACTATAGAAGTTTTGGAACATTGGGGAGATTTGAAGCTTTCTGATGGGACACTTTTGAAAAACTGGCATGCCGTAGTTGTCGGAAGAAAATATATGGCAGCTTTCGGTAAAAATGAAGGTATAATTAATCCGTTCTCTTACGGAGCATTTGTGACTGATCCGGAGACAAAACGCGGTATAAGCCCTTTGTATTCAGTACTTTCTCTTGCACATTTTCAGGAAGAATTATTAAATAGAACTTGCAATTTGCAAGCGCTTAATGAAAATCCGCCTCTTCTTGCGCCGGAAGGCTTCTTTGAAGAAGATGAAATTAATCTTTATCCCGGCAAAATTATTGAATATGGTGATAATTTGTCTCCGCAAGCAGCATTCCAACAGCTTACATTCAATTCAGGCGTATTTTTGCAAGATATTTCATTCCTTAATGATTTAATGGCAGAAGTTTCAGGAATTTTCCCTAATATGATTGGCGCTGTTGAAACTTCCTCGTCTAAAACAGCAACCGAAATTAATACAAAAACTCAAGGTCAAATGATACGTCTTGCAATGATAGTTGATACAATCAATCAAGATTTGATTATCCCGAATGTTCAGAAAGTCGCAAAGCTTTGTGCTGATTTTAAATCAGGTGTAGAGACAGTTTTTGTTAATAATGAAAATAAACAGGAAATAATAGAAATCGATGATTTTGTCCGTCAAGGTGACTACAAATATATGTATTCGGATTCATCCATGACAACACAAAAATCTCAACAGGCTGATATAGTTATACAAGCCGTGGAAAAATTTGCCTCATTAATCCCTCTAAATCTTCAGGAAATTTTTGTTTGGTACTTTGAACAAAAAGGTGTTGAAAATCCTGAACGCTTTCTTGGCGGCTTGGGGGTAAATGCTTCCCCTGTCGGTATTGGAAATCCCTTACTTGGCGCTCAGGGTGGGGTAAATGTTTCCCCTGTCGGCATTGGAAATCCCTCTCTTGGTGCGGCAGGTGTAAATACATCTCCTGTTGGAATTGGAAATTCTTCACTTGGTGCAGGCGTAGGAAGAAACGCATCCCCTGTTGGTATTGGAGATCCTTCACAAAGTGCAGAGGGTTTGAATAATGGTTCAGGAGGTATAATGCCTAATGATTCAAATGCCGCGAAAGCAGAAATCTTGATGGCTTTGTTGAATAAATTGATAGGGAAAAATGCTCAAGATAATGAAGATGAAAGAATAAAGCGCAATCCCTTTTTGAAAGCTATAAGTGAAAGTAAAAACGGCGGTGATTTGAATAATTTAAATTTTTCGAGAAAATTACAAAAATTACTTGGAAAAATTTTGGGTAAAAAGGATGAATTGATTTAATTCGTAAAAAAACTAAAACTACTATAAGGTAGTAGGATTATATAATCCAGTCCGACTATATAACAAAAGGAATAAATTTCCGGAAAGGGCTTTTATGCAAAATCAAAAGTTATTGAATAAATTTGTTAATGATTTGATGTCCGAATCAAATATTAGAGAGTTGTACGTGGTGTTAAATGATGCTTACGATATTCTTGAGCAAAGAAATAGACGTATGATGGGATTTAATAGCGGATTCTCAAATGGCGGTAATTCTGTTTCAAGTGGTGGTTCCGGAGGTTCTGAATGCGTAGGTTCATATCCTGTAAGCGGTTATACACGTTCAGATGGAACAGAAGTTAGCAGTTATATCCGAACCTGTGGCGCTGCCCATGCAGGACAGAGTGATAGCAATAGCTCAAATAATGAAAATAATGAAAATGAAGATTATAATACAGAAACTCCTATTTTGTATGGACATGTGGAGACTTCTAATTTGGAAGAAGATGAAATGTTATCCTCTGGTGATGATGTTGTTACAAGTAATAATCAGCGTATAACTAAAGGTGTTGCTTGGCAAAAGAGATTCGCCCAGAAAAATATTGAAATGTCGAAACTTGAACCTCTAAAAGAGTATTATAAAATTTCATTAGATTTAGTTGATGCAAAATATAATATAAAAAATAGTAAAAATAATAAGTTCTATAAATTATCAAATTTACCTGATACTATTGATAAAAAAGTAATACAAAATAAAATTGCAAAATCTGCAAATTTAAATATGGATAATATTAATGACCAAATTAAAATAAATAATACATTGGTAGTAGTGCCAACTAATCAGTCTCTACTAGCTCAAAATATTATAAATTCAAATCCTATAAAAAAACTTATAAATAACGAGTTTAAAAACATTATTAATGGCAAATATAAAGGTAAAGTTCTAGAAGGAAAAATCATTTTTGATAAACCAGAATTACTTGACTTGTTTAAAAATCCGGATAAGGTTAATTTGTATGGTGTAATTCATAACGCTGACATATACGATTTAAAACAAAATGACGATGATTCAATTTCATTTGTTGTTCTTGATTATTACGATTTTGAGCATTGGGGAATTAAGATGAACGAAGGATTGAAAGATACAGCAATCAAATACATCAATAATAACGCAGATAAACAACAAAAAGGAGGGTATTTAAAGCCATATATTTTATATATTCCTATAAAAATTCCAACAAATAAATTTAAAAAGTTTCAATAATGTAAAAAAGAATCTGATTTATCTAAAGGGTATAAATATAGAAAAAGTAGGTACCTAAATCCCCAATCTTTATCAATAATACAAAATATTATATGTGTTAAACAAAGAATTAAAAAGACTAAAAACATAATATTATAAAATTTGTTTTTTAATAAAAACTGCGATTTTATATATATTTTTTGTTTCCTAATAATTGATATTGTGAACATTATAATTCCAACTATAATTGTGAGGCATATTGTAGCATTTATGACTATCCAGCAGAATGAGAACATAATGATTAAAAATATCGGATTACAAAAGAACGCTATCATGTGAAGTTCTAACATATAGGTCAATATAAAAGGGAAACAAGGAAGAAGTACTATGATATGCATAGCGTGGTATTTTTTTAATCCAGCAATCCAATTATAAATATTTTGCAAAAATTTTAACATAATCAACTCCTCATATAAATAGTTAAAAAATTAATATATATTCTAATTGTAATCTGCTAATAAAAATAGTCAACCCAAAAGTATATAAATAATGATGGTTCAATTGAATTTATTGTAGTTGATTATTATGATTTTGAGTACTTATATTCACATCCAGATGACACAATAAAGACAAAGATTGGAAATTATATAAATAATAATGCATTACATCAACAAATTGCAAGAAAACTAAAACCTTATATAATTTATATTCCGATAAAAATTTCGAGAGAAGTTTGTAGGTTTTGGTAATCCCTTGTTTACCGAAACAAAATTAATCAAAAAGATGCGGTAAATTGAAATTTACCACATCCTACAACTGGTATCAAAAATATAAAAGATTTGAATAGTCGGATTAAGCATAATATGTTAGTGGATATAAATAATAATGCTTATAGACAGCAATTTTCAAAGCAAATTAGAAATTATTTGCTTTCTACAGAAATAGTATTTAGCAAAGAAGAGTTAAAAAAATATTACAAAAATATAAATATTAATATAAAACTTCACAAAAAAAGCAGAAATCCAATAAAAATAATTATAATAAGATTATAAATGTATAACATATTATAATATTTATTATAAAGTAATAATTTACTTGTAACAAAGATTGTCCGGGCAAAGAAAAACTTTAATAATACTGTTATTATTGTTGCGCAAACTGCAATAACAATTGCCACTATGTAATACATGAAAATGGCAAAATTTAAAGATAAAGCAAGTCCATCATACGACAATTCTTTGATTGTTTCTGTTGGTGATAGTATAAATGAAAGAGTAAGAAAAAATATCAAAGGAAGAAAAACTAGGACTATGTAATGAAAAAAATAAAATTGTTTAGTGTTGAATATAAATTTATTGCAAAAATTAACGAGTTTTCTAAACATAGGATTAATTATACAAGAGTGGTATAAAAAAGTCTATATATGAACTTACCCGCCATTCAATAGTCTGTAGGTTTTGGTAATCCCTTGTTTACCGAAACAAAATTAATCAAAAAGATGCGGTAAATTGAAATTTACCACATCCTACAACTTGACTTATTTAAAAATCCGGATAAGGTTAATTTGTATGGTGTAATTCATAACGCTGACATATACGATTTAAAACAAAATGATGATGGTTCAATTTCATTTGTTGTTCTTGATTATTACGATTTTGAGCATTGGGGGCATAGAATGGATGAAAGTAAGGTGGATATTTCTATTAGATATGTCAATAATAATGCATATAAGCAACAAAAAGGCGGATACTTGCAACCATACATATTGTATATTCCAATACGAATATTTAAAAGTAAGTGGATGAATTTTCTATAAGTAATTATGTATTAAACATATTATTAAGAATAAAAAGCAAAATAATCCTGTTAAAAATATAATATTATAGAATTTGTTGTATAACAAAAATTTTGAAGTTATTTTTGGATGCTTATGCGTAAAAGCAAAGATAAGAAGATTTATACATTCTATAATAAAAGAAATTATTATCCCCAAATACGCTAGAAGAAATAAAAAAAGAACTAATATACCGTATGCCCTTCCAGCACTGTCGGGTTCGTCTGCATAATCTACAGAACTGGCGTCTGCAAACATAAAAAACATTAACAACATACAAAATAATGACCATAATGTAGCAATATGCATAGCGTGGTATTTTTTTAATCCAGCAATCCAATTATAAATAATTTGCAGAAATTTTATCAAAACCAACTCCATATTTACAAAACAGTATATTAGTATTTATAACACATATTTTATATAAATTAATCAGGATTTTCATAATAATATAATATTTGATTAGAATCTTTGTTTACTCCAATGCCATAATGATAGGGAAAATGATGCCCCGGAAGATTTTCATGTTCTCTGTCGTTAATAACATAGAAAGTATATTTAGAAAAATCTATATCATTATTGTAGAAACCATAAAATTTGCTAGCTTTAGCATAATCCATAATATTCACAAAAGAATGTTTTTCTATTTCATTATCAATGTACTGTTTATCAATATCAAAAACCAAATATAAACTTTGACTGCCAAAAAATGAAAAGGTCTCTGCTGAAATTCTGATATTTGTAGCTTCTGGCGGTATTTTATCTGGGAAATGTGCTACTCGTTTAGTTGGGTATTGTTGTAGCGCAACTTGATAATTTTCTACTTTATTACATTTATCATTAAAATCACAAGAATCTGCAAAAGAAAATATAATTAAAGCAAATAGAATTTGGAATATGACAATAATGGTAGAGTTTAGCAAAAAGGAAAAAATGCGACTAATAGTCGGTAATTTTTTAAAAATAAAATACGCTGCCAATGATACAAGATATACAACAGGAATTGGTATTAAATACATCAAATTAGGAATTTTGTTTTGGGGTTCAAAACGTAAAAGACCGTACACACACGGAAATAAACCCAGAAATATTGATGTTAAGTTGGCAAAAGTTAAGAACTTATGTTTTTCAATTACAATTTTGCTTTTTTTTAAAAAGTTCCAAATATGATAAAAAGTTTTGCTTAAATTAATATATTTTCCAATCATGGGTATATATTAACATAAGCTTTATAATTTGTCTACTGTTTTTACAGTAGACAAAATGTTTTACGTATAAAAAGAAAGGATGTTTTATGGAAGAATTTCAAGAAAAAGAAGCTCTGTCAGAGCCGGTTATGTCCGATAACTCTGATGGTGTATTTAAAACTATTGAAGGACAAGCAGATGATGCCCCTTCACAAAACCTTCTGTTAGGCAAATTCAAATCAGTTGAAGAATTATCTAAAGCCTACGAAAATCTTGAAAAATTACAAGGAGCTCAATCAAAAGAGCTTGGTTCTTTGAGACAAAAAAGTAATTTTTTTAATGAAATTGGCAAAATGTTACAGAAACAGCAAGATACAAAAAATGCACAGCAAGAAATTTCTAAAGACATAGAAAAATATAATACTCCCGAATATTTTCAAAATCCAATATTCAGAGATATTTACAAAGAGGCATTTAATATTTTGGGTAACAATTTGGATACAGAAAGGCTTGTTGATTTGGCGGAAAATTACGTAAAATCACGTATTTTTGCAAATGAAAGGGCAAAAGCTAAACAAGAGGAAAATGAGAAAGCTATTGCATCAATAACTTTTTCAAAAAACAAAGTTTCCTCCCTCAATCCGCCTAAAAAACGACTTGATGAGATGACGTCTAAAGAAGTGGATGATCTTCTGGAACGTCTTATATAGTGCTACGCACGATGGCAAAGGTGAAACTACAAGAATGTGTTTAAACTCCAAGCCATCCTCAAAAGTAAAACTACCAAACCACGAAAGGAAAAACAAATGACTACAACAAAACAAATGATTGTAAACGCTTTTTCAAAAGCATTCAACAAACATTTTTACAACGAGCTTGTTGTCGGAAAACTTGCTCATTCAGAAATGAAAGATCACATTAACAAGGGTGATGAAGTTGATATTCTAATGCCTGGTCTTGTAAGTTTATTTGATTATGACGGAGGAGATTTACCGGATGCAGAAGTTGCTTCAACTTCAACATGCAAAGTAAAAATTGACAGAGGTAAAGCTTTCCACTTTGAATTATCAGAAATGGAAGAAAAGATGATGGAGAAATCTGCTGATAATCCTGAAGGTCAGGTCGAACTTGCTAAAGATTATACAAGCGATGCTATCAAACAATTTGCAGCTGCTGTTGATACTGCTTATGCAAATTTATATACAAGAGCAGGACATTATCTTGATAATGACGGTGAAGCGATTACCCTGACTGAACAAAATGCAAAAGATATTTTTGCTTATATGCAGGCAAAATTCCAACGCGGTGACGGAAAAGGTCACACAAATTGGCTTGATGGTGCAATGGTTTGTGTAATCCCTCCGGAATATCAATTCTACTTGGGTAAAATTGATGAATTAAAATACACAGAAAGTGGAAAAGAAGAGATTAGAAAAGGATACATCGGTCACTTATGCGGTTGGGAAATTCTTGTTTCTAATAATATTGCTCAGCCTGAGGACGGAGTTTTCTATCCGTTGTTTGGTGTAAAGGGTAAAACATTAGCAGGCGGAATCTCTTCTGATTTGAACACTGTTTTATACACACCTGAAAAGAACTTTAATACTTGTTACAAAGGTTATGGCTTATATGGTGTAGGTGCTCCGAGAGCCGATTATTTAGGTACAGTAAAAGTGGCTGCTACTTTGTCACTATAATTGTATTCAATCTTTCCAAAATCTATCACAAAATTAATATTTATTGAAAGGAAAATTTTATGGCAAGAGATATTATAAATGTTCAATATCCGACATTAGATCATACAGAATCTGTCGCAAATATCGGTATTACAAAAACAACTGTTACTCAAGCAAATGGTATTACTATAGCAGACGCTTTTTCTAAC
>CALUVP010000112.1 GCA_944324215.1 Candidatus Gastranaerophilales bacterium
TTTTAGGCAAAACATTTTTGAGTGCTTTGTTTTCAGCTTCAATAGCTCGCATTGCATCATCAATTACTTTGCCAATTTCAGGAGTATGAGCGGCAGCTGCAATAGTTGACCATCGAGCAGACTCTGGAACATAGAAAATGTTTTCCATTGTATAAGCATCTTTGTCATTTTCAAACCCATCACCTTCGGCTAAAAGTTCATTATATCTTTTTTCGAATGCTGCAGAAATATATCTTAAAAAGATTAAACCAATAATGACTTTTCTATATTCAGCTGCAGGTATGTGTCCCCAAAGTACACACGCTGCATCCCATATTTGCTTTTCAAATCCAAGTTTTACACTACCCTTACCAGCCATAAAAACTCCTAGATTAATTAACATCATATTTATAATATCACAAATAAACCTCTCAAAAAGTTTGATAAAACTAAAATATAAGTGTTTTAGCAATACATTTAAAAATAATTTTTAAATAATTTCCATCTCACAAAAATCTTTGTAACTACAATATTTACATGTTTCGTTATTATATGTAGGTTCAAAATTATATTTTCGTATTGAAGCTATCGCATCTTTGAAATTTTTAACAACAATTTCGCAATCTTCGGATGTTAAATTAAGCTCTAAATTCTTTGTATAATCTTCTGGATAAATCAATGTTGTAGCTTTAACATCTTTACCTGTTGATTTTTCAAAGAAATATTTATATAAAGCAATTTGGTTGTAGTAATCTTCGTGCTCACCACCTAATTCTACACCTTTTTTAGCATTACCTGTTTTATAATCATAAATATTATAGCTACCATCCTCATTTTTATCGATACGATCAATAATTCCATAAAACTTTATGCCATCTAATTCAAAAGATAAAGCCTTTTCTACCTCATATAAATTTGAAATTGGGGTAGAAATAATCTGATGGTAATAATCAGAAAGGGCTTTTTCACCACGAACTTCTATATTATCTCGTTGTTTGTAACTTGATATTGGAAGCTCGCTTAATTTGTCTTTAAATATCTGTATAAATCTTTCTTTTGATGGATATTCTCCTTTACTTTTTGCATAACTAATTAAATCTTCGCACGCTTTATGTATTGCTGAACCGTAGCTTAGATTATCAGGATTTCCGTCTTTTCCACAAAATTCAAGTATATTGTTATATAGATATTCACGTGGACATTTTAAATATGTGTTAATTGCGGTTGGAGAAAAAGATCTATTTGCAAGTTTTGTATCAACAAGAGCACAAAAATCTTTTCTATAATCATAGTCACGTTTAACAAGAGCTTGTTTAGCTACATAATAAAAACTTGGTTCTGTATAAATAAAAGGCTCATCTTCTGTTTCAAAAACATTTTGAATATTCACAAGAAATTTGCTTAAATTTTTCCCTTTTCCATTGACAGTTTGTACATATGAGAGTCTCAATTTATGCTTGGCTCTTGTCATACCGACATACATTACTTTTATTCTATCAGAAAGCTTTAGTTCATCTAATTCGGCTTTATTCTTGTATTCAGTAATATTTACTGGTATTTCAGGCTTCATTGAACCTCTATCACTTTCCCATTTGTGAGCATTTAGTGTAGGCATATAAACATATTCGAATTCTCTTCCCTTAGATGAATAATACGTACATAATTGAATTGCATTCATTGGAACAGGTGCTTTTTCTGTTAAAATTTCTATTTCATCATCAGATAAAATTTTTAAATATTCTACAAATTCCTCTAAGCATCCTGCACGGTAAATCTCTGAATAACTTACGGCTTCATCAACTATTCGTTTTAACCCCATAATATTTTCAGAACGATTAAGTTCTGTATTTAAGTAATAATTGAATATACCTGTTTTTGCACCAATTTCTAATACCGTATTTTTAATATTTTCTTTTGTTTTGTATACTGATAAATAATCATAGGTGTTTATAAATTTATCAATTTTATCAGCTTCTATAAACTCTTCACGAGGAATCGTTCTTATAACATCAATGAAAGTTTTTTGTTTGGAAATATTCTCGTATAATTTTTGATAATCTTTAGGATTAATTGCAAAAGGTTGAGCCAGTAAAAGTTGAAACACTCTATAAGAATGCAATTCCGGATTTACTAACATTTGCATATAATAATAAAGAATATTTACTCCTTTTATTTTAAAAATATTCTTTCCATCCTTTAACTCATATGGTATGTTTCGTGCCTTAAGCATCTCTGCAAAAGTATCTAACTCTCCATTAGTTCGAGTTAAAATTGCAATTTCTGAAAGTTTTTTGTTCCCATCCTCATCAATTGGACAATCATTAGAAGATATAATTTTTTCAATCTCATTAACGATTTCAGTATATTCTTGCATAAGATCGACATATTTATAACAACGAATCCTTGAATTCTTATTCTGTAATTTTTCATTTTTAGAAACAAGTTTTTTGTTAATATGATAATTTGCAAACTTTGGATTATCTTCAATCCTCTTGGAATCCTGTTTTGCTACCATTCTTGCGGCATCGAGAATATTTTGCGTAGAACGCATATTTTCTTCTAAACAAATAACTTTTGTATCTGGAAATTCCTCTAAAAATTTTTCTATAGTATCTAATTTGGCTCCTTGAAAAGTATAAATAATCTGATCATCATCTCCTACCACAAAAACATTTTCACTTTTTAAAGCGTGTGTAAGATTAAAAACAATAGAATTTTGTGAACTATTTGTATCTTGATATTCATCTACTAACAGGTATTCATATTTATTTGCAACTTTATCTAAAAATGAAGGAGATGTTTCAAATTTATTCAATACAGAATTTATCATATCGTTGTAATCAAGATAATGATTCTCTTCCATTTTTGTCTGATATAGCTCATAAAAAGACCAAAGTTCACGAGCTTGTTCTATTTTTTTAGCTTGGTTTTCAATATTATCAACAAGAGTTTTTACTCTTGTCTCACCTTTTTTTAATTTTGTTTCAAGTTCATTTTTTAATCTATATAGTTCTGGTTCCCAGTCGGGATTGGTTTTAATATTCTCAAAGAATTGTTCTTTATTAAGGCGATGTTTTTTTATTTCTTCTATTCTTCGTTTAATTGTATCGATGTAATAATATGGATCATTTTTCCCTGTTCTAAACTCTTTTGGGTTAATTTCATCTATACATTCTTTTATAAATGCTCTTGATACTGCATCATTCATAATTTTATAACTATGTGGCAGTTCAAATTCTTCAGTATATTCATCTATTAAGTTGCAACAAAAACTGTGATATGTATAAATATTTACATCAACCGATTGTTTATCCAATTCTTTTTCCAAACGTATTTTCATTTCATTGGCAGCTGCATCTGTAAAAGTTAAACAAAGAATCTTTGAAGCATCAATTCCTCTTTCTATCATTGACTTAATTCGTTGAACTACTGTAAATGTTTTTCCTGTTCCAGGTCCGGCTAAAACTAAGAACTTTCCATCTATATTATCAATGCATTCTTGTTGCTTTGTATTTGGTTTTATATCATCTAATTTTTGCATTTAAAACTCCTAAAAACTAATTATTTCATTAAAAATTGTGATTGCAAAATTGTCACTCATCCCAGAAATAAAATCAATAATAGCATTCTGATAATCTTCATTACTACTAATATCGTATATTAAACTATTTTT
>CALUVP010000113.1 GCA_944324215.1 Candidatus Gastranaerophilales bacterium
AAACAAGACAGACAAATGAGATTTAATAACGGTGGAGATCCAATCTACGCTGTATTTGATAAAATTGACAACAGACCTCTTTCAAAAATCGCAAGAGATTTTGTTAGAGAATTAAAAGATGATTCAATCAGATTTATCTCTACTTTATTAAAATAACCCCCACCCCTACCCTCCCCGTTGGAGAGGGAATAGAAAAAATTTAACCCCCATCTTACATCTTACAAAAATTTTCAGCCCCAATTTGGGGCTTTTTATTTGGCTTACAAAAGAAAGGGCGGAAACTCCGTTTCCGCCCGATAAGCTCTCTATTAAAACTAATTTTCTTTTACTGCTTCATAACAATCAGAACAGATAGTTTCATATCCTGAGTGTTCGCCAAGCTTTCTGTATTTCCAACAGCGCTCGCATTTTTCACCCTTTGCTTTTACTACCCATACTGTTGTTTCACCTTCTGTGTATTCATTTAAAACATCACTCGGCCTATCTTCCGTTACATAAGCTTGAGAAGTTATGAAGATATCCGCAAGGTCTTTTTCATTTGCCTTCAAGACTTCATTATCCGCTGATTTTACGTAAACGCCAACTTCTAATGAGCTTCCGATTTTTTTATCTGCCCTTAGAGGTTCTATAGCTCGTGTTACAACTTCTCGTATCTTAAGTATTTTTGCAAAATCCTCTTCAAGCTTTGCATTTTCCCATTCATTATTTACAATTGGCCAATTAGCAAGAAGAATACTTTCCAGTCCGCCTCTTTGAATTTCAGGAGTATTCTGCCAAATGTCCTCAGCCTGGTGAGGCATTACAGGAGTTAAAATTCTTACTAATACCTGCAAAGTTTCAAATAGGACTGTCTGGCAAGCTCTTCTTGATAAAGATTTTTTACCAGCTGTATATAATCTATCTTTTACAATATCAAGATAGAATGAGCTTAAATCTACTGCTGCAAAGTTTTGTAATGTTTGGAAATACTTGTAAAATTCATAATTATTGAATGCTACAGTAACTTCTTCCACAACCTTATTCAACTTATGCAAAGCAAATTTATCAATCGGTTTTAAATCTTCATACTTAACATAATCTTTGTTAGGATCAAAATCAAAAATATTACCAAGTAAAAATCTTGCAGTATTTCTGGTTTTCTTAAAGATTTCAGCAAGTTGTTTAATTATATTATCACCTATTTTTGTATCGTTTCTGTAATCAACAGAAGCTGCCCATAATCTTAAGATATCAGCACCATAATTCTTGATAATATCATCCGGTCTTATGTAATTACCCAAAGATTTTGACATTTTTCTTCCGTCTTCTCCAAATACAAAACCATGTGTTAAAACTGATTTATATGGAGCTTTTCCTTGAGTAGCCATAGAAGTTAGAAGAGACGACTGGAACCATCCTCTATGTTGGTCAGAGCCTTCCAAATACATATCTACAGGCGTATGACCCAATTCATCAGAACGTTTTTCAACAACAGCTCTCCAAGTTATACCTGAATCAAACCAAACGTCCATAATGTCGCGTTCTTTTTTGATATGTTTGCTTCCGCATTTCGGACAAACAAATCCTTCCGGCAATAACTCCTCTACTGATCTTTTTACCCAAGCATCAGAGCTTTCTTTTTCAAATATTTTTGCAACATTTTCTATTGTTTCATCGCTTACGATAACTTCACCGCAATCTTCGCAATAGAATACAGGTATAGGAACCCCCCAAGCTCTTTGGCGTGAAATACACCAATCAGAACGTCCTGCAACCATATTGGAAATTCTGGCTTCACCACTTGCAGGAATCCATTTTACACCCTTTATTGCCTCTAAAGTTTCAGCTCTGAATTTATCAACCTTTACGAACCATTGCGGAGTAGCACGATAAATTACAGGATTTTTACATCTCCAACAATGCGGGTAAGAGTGGTTTATATCTGCTGCAGCAAGAAGTGCGCCGCAGTTTTGAAGTTTTTCTATAACGATTTTATTACCTTTATAATAAGGAACGCCTTCTAAATCTTTATCGCCTACAATCTCAGTCCAGCAACCTTTACTATCCAAAGGAGAAAATACTTCTATATTGTATTTACCACCGACTTCGTAGTCCTCAAGACCATGTCCAGGAGCTGTATGAACAGAACCTGTTCCGGCATCGAGTGTAACGTGTTCTCCCAAAATTATCGGAGATTTTCTATCATACAAAGGATGTTTTGTATTTAATAATTCTAAATCTTCACCCTTTACAGTTCCTATAACATTAATGTCCTTTTCGTCCCAACTAACACCTTCAAGGAAGCTAGCTAAAAGACCTTGAGCCACTACATAAACGTCATTTTTATACTCAAAGAATGTATAGTCAAATCTTGGGTGCATACTAATTGCCATATTGGAAGGAATTGTCCAAGGAGTTGTTGTCCAAATAACCGCATATACATCATCACTTGGAAGATCCACCAATTTTTTAATTATATTTACCCCTTCATCATCAAATTTGAAACGTACATAAATTGAAGTAGAAGTGTGATCTGCATATTCTACCTCAGCTTCAGCTAAAGCAGTTTCACAAGAAGCACACCAATAAACAGGCTTAAGTCCTTTTTCAATATAACCCTTTTTATACATCTCTCCGAAAACTCTAACCTGTTCTGCTTCGAATTCAGGATTAATTGTAAGATAAGGATGCTCCCAATCACCCCAAACACCAAGACGCTTAAATTCAGCTTCCTGACCTTTCAAGTTTTTGTGAGCAAATTCTCTGCATTTTGCTCTAAGTTCTGCCGGAGTAAGAGCTTCTCTTCCGCCTTTTATATTCTTTACAACCGCATTTTCTATCGGAAGCCCGTGTCCGTCATATCCGGGAACATACGGAGAATAATACCCTGACATTGATTTATACTTAATCAAAATATCTTTTAAAATTTTGTTTAATGCAGTACCAACGTGAATTTTTTCAGAACTCAAATAAGGAGGTCCGTCGTGAAGAACAAAAGAATTGGATTTATCACGCTGTTCCAAGTTCTTTTGATATACATTTATCCCCTCCCAAAATTTTTGAGTTTCAGGTTCTTTTTTTGTAGCATTTGCCCTCATTTCTAATGTTGTTTTCGGCAAATTTAATGTGTCTTTATATTCCATTTTCACCTCATTAAAATATTATAATTTTCAATTATTAACTAGCTTCCTTGAAATCTTTTTGAAAACTAACATCGTGCTTAATTTTTGTAAGCGTATTTGTCTTAAGATTTCTCATTTTTATAAAATCAGCCATCTTGTTGTAATCAAAAGCATTTTCCCACCTTGCAATTACAACAGTTGCAACACAATTTCCGATTAAATTAACAGTAGTTCTCCCCATATCAAGAATTTGGTCAATGCCTAAAAGAACGGCAACACCTATAATTGGGATATTAAAACTTGTAAGAGTTCCGGCAAGAACAATTAGAGAAGCTCTCGGAACACCTGCAACTCCTTTACTTGTAAGCATAAGAGCAAACATAATAACTAACTGCTGTTCAAATGATAAATTTATCCCAACAAGTTGAGTAGAAAAAATAACCGCCATTGCAAGATACAAGGTTGAACCGTCAAGATTAAATGTATACCCTGTTGGCATTACAAAACCTACAATCGATTTAGGAACACCAAATTTTTCCATTATTGACATAGCTTTAGGTAAAGCAGCCTCGGAACTTGCAGTAGTGAAAGTTAAAAGAGCAGGCTCTTGAATAGCTTTAATTAAAGCCCTTACAGAAATCTTAACAATTCTGCATGCAATAAACAAAACTAACGCAACAAATACTGCTAATGCCACATAAAGTGACAGAATTATTTTTCCGTAGTTAAACAGAATTTCTATTCCGTTAGATCCAACTGTATAAGCGATAGCACCAAATATACCCATCGGCGCGAATAACATAACATATTCCGTAAACTTAAACATAACAGAAGCTACGGAGTTTAAAATATCAATAACAGGCTGGGCTTTTTTTCCCACAGCACAAATAGCAAGAGCAAAGAAAATACAAAATACAACTATTTGTAATAAATTACCCTCAGCCATAGACTGGAAAATACTTGTTGGACAAAGGCTCAAAAGCAAATCTCCAAAAGAATTGTGCTGAGTAGTAGATGCCATTTGTACAATTCTAGTAAGTCCCGTATCATCAGAAGCTATATTTGCAATACCAATACCCGGTTTAAATACATTTGCAAAGCCAAGTCCTATAAATAAAGCAAGGGTAGTAACAACTTCGAAATAAGCGATAGTCTTTATACCAAGCCTACCAAGGCTTTTAACATCACCATGTCCGGCAATTCCAACCACAAGAGTTGCAAACAATAAAGGAGCTATAATCATCTTCACCATACGCAAAAATATTTCTGCAAGCACGTGAAGCCTAACAGCAAAATCAGGAAAAACCCATCCTACCAGCACTCCTAAAAATAATGCCGTAAAAATAGCTATCGTTAATCGTGACTTTTTCAAAATCTTTTCCCTTACAATATAGATAAAATAATTACCCTCGTAACTATTACCTCTTAGAGTATACTATAAAAAAATAAAAAGATAAAATTAACCATTGTTAAAACTGTTAATCTATGATTTAAAAGGCGAATCACCGATAATAGTCTCTCTTTAATTGAGACTGTCTTAATCATCGCTTTGCAAAAAAAGTGTGTGAGAAGGGTGAGGAGGTGTGAGAATAGTAACTCATATATCATTCTAAATTCATTTGCATTTTGTCATTCCAAGTGTAAAAATCAACAAACATTTGCCACTTATTGGGCTTAAATAGCGCGTTCAAAATATCAAGCTAAATCAAAGAGAGCTTAAAATATAAAAATTGTATTTAAAATCTTGGAGTTCAAAACTAATTCAGATAAAATACGCAGTGCCCTATAAAAAAAATACTTGATTTTTACAATAGAATCTTGCCAGGAATAATAAATAAAATCGTAAAGGCATTTATTTGTTATATAATACTTTTAAGTTATAGCTTTGGAGAAAGGATTTTTATGAAAAACAAAGAAGAAGTTGTTAAAGAAATGCAGCTTGTTGTTGAGCAAATGAAGCTTGATGATATTGAAGAAAATCCTGATTGTGAAAATGAGTTTTTTACTTGTGATGCTTGCGGGGCAACAAAGTCTTTGGCTGGTTCGGTTCAATATGGTAATTATAGACTCTGCAATGATTGTGTTTTGTTTGCAGAAGTCGGATTTGAGCTTGGACAAATTAAGGATATTGAAGAATTAATCGATGCTATGGAAGATAAAAGACTTGAAGCTGATTGCGAGTTTCTTAAACAAGAACAGAAGAGATTAGAGAACTGATTTTTTTATAAATTTATTCTTTTTTCTGATATTTTCTTTACTCTTTTTGTAGTAAAATGTTGTTGTAAAATTCAACTACAAGAAAAGAGGGAAATACAATGTGGGAATATTCGGAGAAGGTTTTGGAGCACTATAGACATCCTAGAAATGTCGGCAAAATTGATGATGCTGATCTGATAGGTGAAGCAGGTTCACTTGCTTGTGGTGATTCCCTTAAATTATATATAAAATTAGACGGTAAAATAATAAAAGATGCCAAGTTCCAAACTTTTGGCTGCGGTTCCGCTGTTGCTTCATCAAGTATTTTGACTGAAATGATTATAGGAAAAACTCTTGAAGAAGCTAAAAAAATTACAAACAAGGATATCGCAGAAGAGTTAGGCGGGCTTCCGCAAGAAAAAATGCACTGCTCAGTTATGGGCCAGGAAGCTTTGGAAGATGCGCTTAAAAAATATTACGGTGAAGAAAAAATTGAAGAGGAAATTGGCGTTTCTCACAGTGGTGACAAGGTTGTATGTACTTGTTTTAATGTTACAGAAAATCAAATTTGGGAAGCTAT